>NZ_SLKM01000152.1:0-3117 GCF_007134575.1 Natronospira sp. | reverse complement strand
GGCTGTGTGAGCCAGGATGGCGAACCCAGAGCCCCCAGGGACGGATTCACGGCGTCCTTGGAAAGCCCTGTCGGCCCCAAGGCCGGGACGCGTCTCTGTCACCGGCATCGAAAGGGCCTAATCCCATCGAAGCCACCGGCCAAGACCGGAACCCCCCGTCACCAGCATCGAAAGGGACTGCCCTCATCGAAGGGGGCTGCCGTGATCGAAGCCCACCGAACCAAGGAACACACCATCCCCATCCCCCCACGCCTGTGGCACTCTGTATGTCAGAGCTTTCATAACTCAAATTGAGCTTTCAAGGATCGATCAATGGCAAGGCAGGACGGCCCGGGGCCGGCGGAAACCGTGGTGTTCATACATGGCCTGTGGATGACAGGCATGGAACTGTATTTCCTGCGCCGAAGGGTCAGCCAGGCCGGTTACGAGACCGAGCGATTCTCCTATCGGACCCTCGCGGGTAGTCTGGACGAGAACGCCGAAAGCCTGCGGGACTGGTTGGAGGAAGTGGACAATGTTCGGGTGCACCTGGTGGCCCACAGCCTGGGCGGTCTGCTGACCCTGAGACTGTTCCAGCGTTTCGGCCCGGTGGTCAATGGCAAGGTTGTCTTCATGGGTTCCCCGGTGCGTGGCAGCCAGGCCGCCCGGGCCACCGCATCGATCCGACTGGGCGAAGTGATCCTCGGTCGCAGTGGCCAGGAAGGTCTGCTCCATGAAGACGAAGCGGAATGGCCCTGGGACAATGAGCTGGGCATTATCGCCGGCACTCGGGGCATCGGCGTGGGGACTGCCCTGAGTGATCTGCCCGAGCCCCATGACGGCACCGTGGCCGTGCGTGAAACCCATATCCATGGCGCCCGGGATCGTATCCAGCTCGATGTCAGCCATACCAGCATGATCATGTCCCGCCAGGTGGCTGATCAGATTGTTCACTTTCTGCGCGAGTCTCGCTTTTATCATTCACCCCATGATGATTGATGCAATGCAGCCCACCGGGAGTATCCAGCATGTCGGAGCATGATCAGGCAGAGCATGAGTCAGCAATTCGGGAGGCAGCGAGGAGCGCCAGAGTGGTTGCCTTCTGCTCCAATCTGACAGAGACCGGTCTGTTGCAGCGGGCGGCCGAGCAACGGGGTGAACCTTATCGCGAGATTCGCATGGGCATGGCTGATGCGGCCATGCGGGAACGCTTCCAGTATCTCAAGACCCTGACCGGGCAGACGACCCTGCCCCAGGTCTTCGTGGAGGGGCAGTTCATCGGGGGCATTGAAGATTATCTCAAGCGCGATGAGGGTCAGCCCTATGGGGAGGTAAACCATGCCAGGCGATGGGTTGAGATATTGGCCTATGCCGGCCTGTTGCCGTTCCTCGCCGGGGCCCTGGGCCTGCTGCTGTTGGCCGCAGGCATCACGTTGCCAGTGGGTTTGGGCGAGGGTTTCTTCATTCAGTGGCAACTGGCCTATGGCGCCGTCATTCTCAGCTTTCTCGGTGCCACCCATTGGGGCATGGGCTTGGCGGGTGGTAGAGGGCTGGGAAAAGGTGATTTTCTTGCCGCGGTACTGCCGGCCTTGCTCGCCTGGTTGAGTCTGCTTCTGCCCAGCAGTCCAGGGCTGATGTTGTTGATCGCCGGTTTTGTCCTGTGGTGGCTGTATGAGTACCGCATCTCGGCGCGCCTGGCTTATGCCGGCTGGTATCAGGCCGTGCGCCGAAACCTCAGCTGGACGGTGGCGGGCCTGCTGCTGCTCAGTCTTTTATTCATCCAATAGTTTTTGCAGCTCGTAGAGTCGGTCCAGGGCCTGCTTCGGTGTCAGCTCATCCGGGTTGATGGCCTTTAATTGCTCATGAAGCTGCTCGGCCGTTTCGTTGACCGGGGCTTCATTGTGCCGGGCTTCCTGCTTCTCCGGTTTGCCTTTGGGTGGCGCTTGAAACAGCCCCAGCTGCGGCTGCCCGGCCGCGACCTGGCCCTGCTCCAGTTTCGTCAGGTGCCGGCGGGCAGCTTCGATGACCGAGCCGGGCACGCCGGCCAGGGCAGCCACCTGCAGGCCATAGCTCTGGTTGGCAGGGCCTTCGCGCACCTGGTGGAGGAAGACCAGCTTGTCGCCGTGTTCGGTGGCGTCCAGGTGCACATTGGCGCAGGCCGGCAGCTGCTCGGGCAGCTCCGTGAGTTCGAAGTAGTGGGTGGCGAACAGGGTTCTGGCGCCGATCTCGCGGGCGATGTATTCCGCCGTTGCCCGCGCCAGGGAAACCCCGTCATAGGTGCTGGTGCCGCGCCCGATTTCGTCCATCAGCACCAGACTCTGTTCGCTGGCATTGTTGAGGATATTGGCGGTTTCGCTCATTTCCACCATGAAGGTGGACTGGCCCCCGGCCAGGTCGTCGGAGGCACCGATACGGGTAAAGATCCGGTCGACCGGCCCCAGCATGGCCTTGTCCGCAGGGACAAAGCTGCCCACATGGGCAAGGATGGTGATCAGCGCCACCTGACGCATATAGGTGGACTTGCCACCCATGTTGGGCCCGGTGATGACCAGCAGGCGGCGGTCATCATCGAGATTGAGATCATTGGGGACGAAGGCATCCTCGATTACCTGTTCCACCACCGGATGACGGCCATTGCGAATCTCCAGTCGCGGCGAGTCGCTGAGTTCGGGCATGACCAGATTCAGGGTTTCCGCCCGCTCCGCCAGACAGGTCAGCACATCCAGTTCAGCCAGGGCAGCGGCGGTGGATTGCATGTCCGCCAATTCATCCAGCAGATCCCGCAATAGCTGTTCGTAGAGGGCCTTTTCCCGGGCCAGGGCCCGCTCACGGGCACTGAGTATCTTGTCCTCGAAGGACTTCAGCTCCGGGGTGATGTAGCGCTCGGCGGCCTTGAGGGTCTGGCGACGCTGGTATTCGGTGGGGACTGAATCGGACTGGGCGCGGCTGACCTCGATGTAGTAACCATGGACCCGGTTGTAGCCCACCTTGAGGGTGCTGATGCCGGTGCGTTGCCGTTCCCGGGATTCCAGTTCCTGAAGATAGCCGTCGGCATTGCCCGACAGTCGCCTTAGCTCGTCGAGCTCTTCGTCGAAGCCCTCGGCGATGACCCCGCCATCGCGGATGACCACCGGCGGG
>NZ_SLKM01000295.1:0-3117 GCF_007134575.1 Natronospira sp. | reverse complement strand
CGTCCTGTCATGGCGATGATGCCGCGGAACTCGAGGGTGTGTCTGCACAATTCCCGCGGTTCAATGATCGACTGGACCGTGTGGTGACCATGCCGACCCAAATCGGCGTGTGCGCCTCAGAGCGTCAGGATGAGGACTGGGTCGAGGACACCAAGGAAAACTCGCTGCTGGATCTGTACTTGGCGACCAAGTCGCATGGCGAGCCCGTTGCGGTCGATACGGACCATCCGAAAGTAAAGGAATCGTTCGAACGCGGAGCCGATCTGTTTTTCCGCCGGACCGGTCATTTTGGTTTTGCCTGCGCCAGTTGCCACACGCCGCCGACCACCGGTAATTACCTGCGCGGTCAACGGCCGACGACCTTTTATGGCGATGCGGCGACCTATCCGGTTTATCACTTCCCCTACCAGCTTGCCGGCGATGATCTTGAGTACATCTTTACTTTGCAGCACCAGATCCGAAGCTGCCAGATGCTTTCCCGCATGAAGCAGGGTGAAGAGGGTAGCCCTGCGATGACCGATATCGAGACGTTCCTCAGAGCGTCGGCGAATGACTACCCCGTGTCGGCGCCGGTCAACTTTTACAACCTCGATGCAGACTACCTGAGTCAATAAGGGTCATGAATAAAAGGAGTTCTGAGATGGAAATACAAAAAACGACTGCGTGCGGCTGGCTGGCTGCGGCGGTGGCGGGCGTGGTTTTCGCTTTGCCCCTGGCGGGCATCGCCAGCGAACGCGGGTCGCCGAGCGCATGGGTGCCGGGGGAACCGTTCCCGACCGACGAGTTGTCGGCCTATCCCTGTCATGACTACGAAAAGGCCTGCTTCGACCTGACCCTGCCGGATATCGAGCGGGTGGAATACAGCGGGCCTCGGGATGGTGACCCGGAGCGTGGCGAGCAGATCGCGATCAACGTGCGCTGGGGTAACTGCCTCGCGTGCCACGGGCTCCCCGGCGGGCATGACGGCGGCACCATCGCCCCGAGCCTCGAAGACTACGCGGCACGCAACCTGCCCTTCGAGTATACGTTCCAGCGTATCTGGGACACGCGGTTGTTTAGCCCAAACGCGCACATGCCCATCTACGGGCCCAACGGGATCCTGGCTGTTCAGGACATTCTCGATGTGATCGCGTTCCTGCACTCAGAGCAATAAGGGAGATTTCGGAATGCTGAAGATTCAACGAAATACGATGGTGCGGTGTGGATGGTCGGTCCTGGCGCTGGGCGTGCTGATGGCGACGGCCGGAGCGGCGTCCGCTTCCGACGACGAATATACCTCTGTGCCGATGCAGTATGGACGCGAGGCTGAGGCGTCCGACGAGCTGACTCTCATCACCGGAATGCTGCTCCAGCCGACGTTTACCCATATTGACAGGGGTGCCGGTGATAACACGAATCAGTTCAGCTTCCAGCGATTGCGCTGGTTCCTGCGCGGGAGTGTAACCGAGGACGTGGATTACCTGTTTGTGACCGAGTGGGCACGCAATGCCGCGACCGCATCGTCCGATGGAGGAGCACGGGCGTTTCGGGCGCGCGTGACGTTTCGGGATCTGATGGATACGACCAACGTGGCGATAGGGTCGATCATCGTACCGTTCGGGCATGCGTTCTACGTGCCGGCGGCGTCGGCGCCATGGGTCAATTACACGCGCATGACCAGCACTCTGTATGGCTGTGGATCGATCAACTGTGAGCCGGATCTGGGTGAGGTCATTACCAACATCTGGAAGACGGGTGCGATGGCGTTTGATCAGGTTCCGATCGGCGACAACGCCAGCCTGACTTATACCGCGGGCGTTTATAACAGCTCGGGCACGGCGGGCCGCGACGATGGTACTCAGAAGGATTTCAACGGTTCGCTGGAGCTGAACGTTGGGGACTGGTTTCTGCATTACGGCACCCGCATTGGGAGCCAGAAAGACCCAGTCGGCGTCGAGCGCGACCGTGAACGCCATGCAGTGGTGGTGCGTTACAACGACTACCTCTCCGATCCTTGGTGGCTCTGGGGCGAATACATGTGGGGACAGGATGAAACCGCTGGTGCAGATGTAACTGCGGAAGGGTTTGAGGTCTCTGCGGGATACAAGTTCAGTGACAGATGGGAAGGTGTTCTTCGCTACTCGCAGTTCGACCCCAACCGTGACCTGAGCGACATGGGATTCGAAGAGTACAGCCTTGGGTTGAATTATAATATGGGCCGCGGTATCCGGGTTCAGGGACAGTTTGACGTTGAGAGAAACGACCTCCGGACTGTTGACGACAATATATTCACCTTGCGCGTCACAGTTCCTTGGGGTGCGAAGTTGATTTAAAAACCATCGAGCTAGAGGTTTTCTCGAAGGGTTTTACAGGTCTCCATGCACGGGAGAGTCCTGCTTCCCGCTGAAAACGGATTTCAGCGGGTTTTTTGCATAGCACTTCTGTTTTTGGGTAAAGCGGGTTTTTATCATGTCGAAGATAAAGTATGTTTTGAAAGTGGTCGACGAAAATGCCGGGGAAGGTCGAAATGGCCGTTATCGGGTGTTTTATGATTTGAGGGATCTTCTTGTTTTTATGGAATTGCGGGGCGTGTCGTCGCGGACAGTTTCCTATATGGAAGAGAATGGCGTTCCCGAATTGGAAAGGGGCAACTTGGTTTCGGGCGTTTTAAGGCGCGGATCGGACGTTTTCGATTGGGGCGTATTTGAATGGAAAAGTTAGATAAAGGTACCGTGGTTTGCGCACCTTTATCAGTTAAATTAAAAGAGGGTTGCCGTGGCGCGAATGTCGTGACCGTTGTAGTAGCGTCCTTTCCCGTGATCTGGCGTGAGCGTCTTGGAGTTCCGCTTAAGGCCGCTAAATGGCGGGCTGCTTACTGTTTAGCTGTTCGTCTCTGCGGTTACGTAGGCAGGAAGGGCGGTTTTGAGTGGTTTATTGTTGTGGTTCCTCGGCGTCGAGTCGCTGCTGGGCGCGGGTCATTAGCTGGCCGGAGACCCGCTCCACAAGGGATTGGGCCGCGCGTCGCACGGCGGCATCCAGGATCGGATTCAGCTTGTACTCCAGTTCGAAGTCCACCCGCGTATGGCCCTCGCCATCAGGGGTCAGCCGGTAACTGCCGCGATTGTGAATCCCGCGGAT
>NZ_SLKM01000231.1:0-3119 GCF_007134575.1 Natronospira sp. | reverse complement strand
TACATCGTACACGGCATAAAACGCCGGGCCAGCCTGCTCAATACCGACAGGATTGACCACCTTTACCAGGACCCGCACACCGAAGATCAGACGCTGTTCCTCCACTACGGGGATATGACCGACTCCCTGAACCTGACCCGAATCATACAGGAGTCTCAGCCCGATGAAATTTACAAAATGCAGGGGTCTCGGAAGATATAGTGCAGAGTGATGTCAAAAATTTTAGAAAGAATATGAAAATTGCCGAACATAAAATTTTAATACAAGCAGAATAGTAGATATGAAAATAGTAGTTACCGGAGGCGCAGGATTTATTGGTTCAGCTTTAATCCGAATGATCATCAATGAAACAGACCATGAAGTTCTAAATATTGACAAGCTTACCTATGCAGGCAACCTCGAATCATTAGAACCTGTATCCAATTCTGACCGTTACCATTTTGAACACGTGGATATTTGCGATAACGATGATATTCGGCGCATTTTTAATGAGTTTCAGCCGGATATGATGATGCATCTTGCCGCAGAGTCTCATGTGGATCGTTCGATTGATGGTTCTGCAGAATTTATCAAAACAAATATTAACGGAACTCACACACTTTTGGAAGAAGCCCGTGAATACTGGACAGCATTGGATGGGGAGAAAAAAGAGAACTTTCGTTTTTTACATGTTTCCACAGACGAAGTTTATGGCGAATTAGGAGAAGATGGTTTTTTTACTGAAGAAACTTCTTATGATCCAAGATCTCCATACTCATCAAGTAAAGCCGCCTCCGATCATCTGGTAAGGGCATGGTACCACACATATGGATTGCCTGTTCTTATTACAAACTGCTCAAATAACTACGGGCCGTACCAATTCCCCGAGAAACTGATCCCTGTAGTTATACTGAAAGCCCTACAGGGTGCAAAGATCCCTGTGTATGGTACAGGTGAAAATGTAAGAGACTGGCTTTTTGTGGAAGACCATGCCAAGGCCCTTATAGCCGTTACTCAAAAGGGAAAAACCGGGGAAACATATAACATAGGCGGGCATAACGAGAAGCAGAACATTGAAGTAGTACATACAATCTGTGATACACTTGATGAATTGGTTCCAAAAGAGAACGGAGGGAGATACCGAGAACTGATTTCTTTTGTAACAGACAGACCGGGCCACGATTTTCGGTATGCCATTGATGCCTCCAAAATTGAAAAAGATCTGGGGTGGACACCAAAAGAAACTTTTGAAACCGGCATTAAAAAAACCATTCAATGGTATCTCGATAACATAGAATGGTGCGAAGCAGTTACAGAAAATAATTATGACTTAGAAAGATTAGGTACTGGATTATAAGATTGAGGTTAAGTAAGTCGCTTAATTCAGTCCTGCCTCAAAACTCCCTCATATAAAACACAACACAAATATCAATAATGAAAGGAATTATTCTTGCCGGGGGAGCCGGCACCCGTTTGCATCCAAATACAATGGTAGTGAGCAAACAGCTGCTGCCTGTTTACGACAAACCGATGATCTACTACCCGCTCTCTACCTTGATGCTCTCCGGCATCCGGGAGATTCTGGTGATCTCCACACCGCAGGACCTGCCCCGGTTTGAAGAGTTGCTGGGCGACGGTTCCAAATGGGGACTTGAGCTGAGCTACGCCGAACAACCCAAGCCGGAAGGACTGGCGCAGGCGTTTATTATTGGAGAGGAGTTTATCGGGGATGACAACGTAGCCCTGATTCTGGGTGATAATATTTTCTACGGCCACGGACTCTCTGAAAAATTCCAAAAAGCAGCACAGCTGGAATCCGGAGCGACGATTTTTGGCTACAACGTTCAGGACCCGGAGCGGTACGGCGTGGTAGAGTTTGATAAGGAGGGCAAAGTGCTGAGCTTGGAGGAGAAACCCGAAAATCCAAAATCGAACTATGCGGTGGTGGGGCTTTATTACTATGATAACCAGGTGGTGAATCGTGCCAAAAACCTTAAACCGTCCGCCCGCGGGGAACTGGAGATCACCGATCTGAACAAGACCTACCTTGAGCATGAAGAGCTGACGACAGAGTTGATGGGTCGTGGCAACGCCTGGCTCGATACCGGCACGCACGACTCCATGCTGCAGGCCTCCAACTTTGTACAGACCATTGAACAGCGCCAGGGCCAGAAAGTAGCCAGCCCGGAAGAGATCGCATGGCGAATGAACTATATTAATGACCGGCAACTGATAGACCTCGCCAAACCCCTTGAGAAGAGCGGCTATGGGGAGTATCTGAGGAGGTTGATTAAGTGATGGTTTTGCGGATAAATAACAAGCAATAATTAACAAGCACCAAGCACCAAATTCCAAACCTTCAACCTGCACCCTGCATCTTGAAACATGAAAATAATTAACGAACCCCTCCCCGGATTACTGCTCATAAAGCCCGACGTCTACACCGACGATCGCGGGTTTTTCCTGGAGACTTGGCAGAAGGAGCGGTATAAGGAGATCGGCATTGAAGAGGAGTTTGTGCAGGATAACTGGTCGCGCTCTACGAGAGGGGTGCTTCGCGGGCTGCACTACCAAAAAGAGCATCCGCAGGGGAAGCTAGTGAGCGTGCGACGGGGATGCATTTTCGATGTGGCGGTGGATATCCGGCCCGACTCACCAACGTTTGGTGAGTGGTATGGTGAGGAGCTGAGCGATGAGAACTACCTCCAGCTCTACATCCCGCCGGGTTTTGCACATGGGTTTGCCGTCCTTTCGGAAGTGTGCGATTTCGACTACAAATGCACCGACTACTACCGCCCCGGCGATGAAGGCGGAATTAAATGGATTGATGAAACTTTAAATATCGACTGGAAAGTGGAGAATCCGATTGTGTCGAAGAAAGATCAGGAATTAAACAATTTTGAAAATCTTTTTGTAAAGAAGAATAGTTTAACAGACGGCTTTAAGAGTTGACTAATAAAACAAATAGCCAATCAAATAAAATACCTACTTCTGTAAAAGAACTGTTAATTCTCTTTAAGCAAAAAACTTTAGGTGGAGAAATCGTCAGGGGATCGGCAGGGGTATTTATTCTGCATATAGTTGATCTGCTTTTAAAGTTTGGGTTGGGAGTTGTTCTTGCTAGAGTTTTGGGGCCATCG
>NZ_SLKM01000179.1:0-12035 GCF_007134575.1 Natronospira sp. | reverse complement strand
TGAAGCTGGTAGTCATGCCCACCGGACGCAGTTTCCGTCGTCCCAGTGACCGTCTCGGTCACGAGGTGGCTTCCCTGCTGCTGACCCCCTCCGCGGCACGCGACCGCCTGACTCGTGGCGTCTGGAGCAGCAAGGACCCCGAGGACCCGGTAGGCAGGGTGGAATATGCCATGGATCGCATGATTACCGCCGAACCGCTGGAGGCCCGTCTTCAGAAAGGCCTGGGCGTGCGGCTGTCGGCAGCCAATCTGGAAGATACCGTCAAGCGCGGCGTGGCCGAGGACGTTATCTCCGAACAGGAGGGCGCAATCATCCTCGAAGCCGCCAAGGCGATGGCCGCCGCGATTGCCGTGGATGAGCTGCCGGCCGAGCGGGAACCGGAGGCCCATGGCAGCTCGGCCCGCCAGGGTGAGGCAGCCAAAGCCACCGGCTAATTGATTGCCACCATGCTGCAAGCACAAAGGCCCCACCTTGCGGTGGGGCCTTTTTTATCGTTAAACATTCAGGAAAAACCCCAAGGAAATGCTGATTCAGGGATTCACGAATCATCCCGGGGCAAGCGCTCTCCCGTTCGAATCAGATCAGCCACATCCTCGGCCATTAAGGGGCGGCTAAAGTAAAAGCCCTGCATCAGACGACAGCCCGCTTCGATCAACAGGTCTCGTTGGACCGACTGTTCGATACCCTCGGCAATCACCTTAAGACCAAGGGCGCTGGCCATGCTGATGGCCGCACCGGTAATGGCCTCGTCCTCACTTGAGCTCGCAATGTCCCGAACGAAGGAGCGGTCCAGTTTGAGAATATCCACCGGCAGGCGTTTCAGCTGACCCAGGGAAGAACTACCGGTGCCGAAATCATCCATGGCCACCCGCACCCCATGCTCCCGCAGGCGATCAAAAACTGCCTGATACTGTTGTTGACCAATCAGCACATCACTCTCGGTCACCTCCGCAACCAGGCGGTTTGCATCAATGCCATTGCGACTCAGACTGCGATCCACCATGCCGGGCAGGCCACCATGACGACATTGCACCATGGAAAAATTGACGCTCATGGTGAGGTCTTCACCCTCAAGCTGATCCCACTCACCCAACTGAGCCAAGGCCCGGTCCAACACCCATTCCCCGATGGGCACAATCAAACCGGTTTCCTCGGCCAAGGGAATGAATTCACCCGGCGACACCATGGTGCCATCAGGGCGTTGCCAGCGAACCAGGGCCTCAACTCCCATGAGGCTGCCGGTTTCCGATTGCACGATAGGCTGATAATGGAGTACGAAATCCTGCTCCTCCACGGCTCGCCGCAATTCATTGTCCATTGACAGGCGACGCACCGCTCGCTCCCGAAGCTCAGGAGTGAAGAAGGCGTAGCGGTTTCGCCCCTGCTTCTTGGCTTCATACATGGCCGCATCCGCATTCTGCAGCAGCCGTTCGGCTTCCTCGGCATGATCGGGAAAGAGGGAGATACCGATACTGCAGGTCAGGGTCACTTCGGTATTGCCCAACATGACCGGTCTCACCAGGCCCTTGCGGATGCGGTTGGCAATGCCACGCAGGGTCTCCAGGCTTTCCACCCCGTGGACAATCACCGTGAACTCATCACCGGCCAGGCGGGCTACCCAATCACCCTCCCGGGTACTGTCCAGTAGACGCTGGGCAATCTCCTGCAGCACCACATCGCCGGCATGGTGCCCCAGAGAGTCATTCACGGCCTTGAAGCGATCCAGGTCCACAAACAGCAGTCCCACCCTCTCCCCTTCCCTGGCTGCCGATTGCAGGGACCGCTGGAAGAATTCGTGGAAGGCATTTCGATTGGGCAGCCGGGTCAGACCATCCAGGGTTGCCATTTCCCGCAGGCGATGCTGAGCCTGTCGTCGGTCGGCAGCGGCAAGTGCCAGGGAAATGAAGTCAACGGCGGAACTGATGAAGTTGTCATCGTCTTCCGTCCAGAAGCGTTGAATCCGGGACTCGGCCATGAGAAAACCGCGAATGCGGCCACCACGCCGGAAGGGGGTCACCAGGGCAGAATAGACCCCATTGGGTCGAAAATAGTCTTCTCGATACAGGGCGGCTCTCGGATCAGCGTTGACGTCGGAGAGCACTAGTGTCCTGGTCTTCTCCAATTCCCGTCGGCTTTCGGCATCGATTCGGATATCGAAGCTTTCATCAGGCTGCTGCCTGGCCTGGTCCCCGTCCAGAATCATTCTGGCCCGAAACAGCTCCTGGTCCAGATTCAGATCCCAGACCGAGACCCTTGTCACCGCCAGTCCCCGTGCCACCCCGCGAGCCACCCCGACAATAGCGGCTTCCAGGTCACCCTCGGCAATAACCGGGTTACGCGCCAATTCCATGAGAATGAGTTTTCGGCGATGGTTGGTGGTCTCACGCCGCCGCAGCTCCGACTCCACCCGTCGCCGCTCCTCCACTTCGGTACGCAAGGACTCGGCCACCGATGCATAAGAAAAACGCGCACTAGTCGCTTCAACCTGATCTCTGTTGATGCGCGGCGCCGCCAGCCCCAAAACCACCGCCGCCAATGCCACCAGGCCGGCGGTAATCTGGCTCAAGGGCTCGCCCACAAAAACCAATCGAAGGAAAACAGGCAAGAGAAAACATGCCAGGGCCAACTGAAACATCCACAGAGCCGGAGCCAGAAGAGGCAATGCAACACCGGAGATAGCCACCATGGACAGGGCAATTATGACCTGGAACTCTGGCTCATCCAGCGGGAAAAACAGGGCGCCGGCTACCCCCCAGATCGGCGCGGCAACTGCCAGGCCCACGCCAAAGGCGATCAGCCAGGTTCGTGGTCGGTTGATATGGCCGCGATAATGAAAAAAGGCCAGGGCCAGGGCCAGACGGCAGAACTCCACCAGACACAGGGTGATTGCCCACGCCATCGCCACACCGGTCTCGACCACTTCCCGGAACAGGGCCGCAAGCAGGAATGCCGCAGGAATGCTGACCACGTGGACCGGCAGGGAATAGCTGAACAAGCGCCGGACCATCTCCGATTGGACCCGCGCATTAACATCCCTGTCAGTTACGGTGACCTTCTTGGCTTCCATCTGGTCCCACCTATTGCCAACCCGAGAACCCATCCTTTGCCGTGACCATGCAGGGAAACCGGTTTCGGAAATCCCCTATTGGTCCACCAGGTCCATGCGGTAGACTGCCGTCAGGTAAACAACATGCCCAAAAACGGCCCGTTGGGCAAATCAGGAGGTAGGAGATGGAACAGCGACGCGGCATCACGCTGATTGGCTTGACCTGCCTTCTGGCTTTCACGACCGCCTGCGCGGGCTTCATTCAAGATCGACAAACCAGGGATCGCCAGGCGAGAATCGAACGGGCCATTCAGGATGATGCCACCTGCCGCCAGCAAGGCCGTGAATTCCCCTCTACCGCCTACACCCGCTGCCGGCAATCCTTACAGGATCAACGGGAGTGGCGTCAGTTGCGCGCCCTGGAGATACTGGAGCCAGAGCCCATGGGCGCCGGCGTTCGTGACCCCTTCCACCGCCCGTCGAGCGAAAGGGGTGATTTCCGCTGCGAAAAACGCCGCTGGGAAGAAACCGAGTGGATTGAGTGTGGTGTGTATCCCAATTAAGCACAGGGAGCCAGCGTCTAGCCCCGGGATGCCTCCCACTCATCGACAGCAGTGCCAAGACGACGCGCACAAGCCCGCAAATGCGCAATTGCGTCTTCATTGGCCTCGGTGCGCAGGGCTTCCCAGGCTTGATCCAGGTATTCCTCACCTGTCCTCGCGATACCGTCGTCTTCCAGCATCTGTGCTGCACGGCGCAAGGCACCCAGGCACTCATCCACACTGGCCTCATCCAGCTCGGATTCCGTAAAAACCAGAGCACAGGCCCCCAGGGGCGCCGCATCCAGGGCCCGGTCCTCGGAGGTTTGCTGATCGAGGGGCACGCTGTGCCGATAACGCGCCACCAGACCTTCAACCATCCAGACCAGGGCCAGCATGGAGGCCATGTCATTGAAAAGGTGAGGATCACCGCGCTCGGCAGCGGTCTCCGCCGCTGCCGCCAGCGCTGGCGCTACGACCAGCCGGTACTCACCGGAAGCCAGTCGCAGAGAATCTGGCGCACTTGTGGGGGTCTCATTCATGCCGGCTTTCGTCCTCCAGTTTGATTTCAATGCGGCCGCTGCTGGCCTGGGTCAATTCATTATCCAGGGCTGACAGGCAGCGTGCGGGTAACTGGGCGCGGATGTGCACCCGCTCACCGTAGTCCACCTCAAGCGCCTGAGCCTCGTGAGCCAGCAGCTGGCGGCGCACCAGACTTTCGTGCTCGAAATCCAGGACCAGCTGCAGCTCCCGGCTGGGCTCCCGCCAGCTCAGTTCAGTGGCGTCCAAAGCCCGTTGCACTGCGGCCCCGTAGGCTCTGACCAGGCCTCCCGCGCCCAGCTTGATACCACCGAAATACCGAATCACCACTACTACCGTGTCACCCAGCCCCTTGTGTTCCAGCACCGACAACATGGGACGGCCGGCGGTGCCGGCTGGCTCGCCCGCATCGTGGCTGCCCATCTCCGCACCGCCCAGGGGATTGCCGGCCACAAAGGCCCAGCAGACATGGCGGGCATCGGGATAGCGGCGGCGGCAATCCTCGACAAAGGCCATCGCCGCTGCTCGACTGTCGGCCCGGCCGAGGCGGGTGATGAAACGGCTGCGCTTGATCTCCAGCTCGGTTTCCACCGACCCGGCGGGATGCTGGTACGGGGTTTCGCTCACGGCCTGCTCGCGCGCTTGGGTGGAAGGGAATGTTATCATGGGCGGCTTTCCACGCATGCTGCGTGGCGACCCAAGCAACCGGATCCGTCAACGTCGTGGCCATTCTTCAGGACAAGATAAACCGAATTCTGCTGACCTATGGTGAACTGGCCCTCAAGGGCCGCAACCTGGACGACTTCAAGCGCCGTCTGCAGGACAATCTGCGTCTTCGTCTGGCGTTCGCGGGCCCCGGCTGGACGGTCCGCTGGCGACATAAGCGCCTGTTCGTGGAAGTCCCTGAACAGGGGCGGGAACAGTTGCCTGCGGTGCTGACGGCGCTGCAGGAGGTAGCGGGCCTGGCCTGGATTCATCCCTGCCGCTGGTTGCCGGGCGACCCGCGCCCCAGCACGGAGCACCTCCCTCAACTGGAATCCTGGTTGCTGGAAATGGCCCGGGCGAGTTACCGCCCGGGTGATCGCTTCCGGGTCACGGTCAATCGGGCCGACAAGCGTTTCCCGGGCCGCTCCAACGCCCTGGAACAGGAGTGGGGCGCACGCCTCATCCAGGAGACCGATTGGGATCAGGTCAGCCTGCGCCGCCCGGAGCGCAATTTTCAGCTCAATATCTATCCCGAGGGCTGCTACCTGTTCTGTGAGCGGCTGCCGGGGATGGGCGGGCTGCCGGTAGGCAGCGGTGGTCGGCTGATGACCATGCTGAGCGGAGGCATAGACTCTCCGGTCGCGGCCTGGATGATGGCCAAACGCGGCTGTAGCCAGGATTTCATCCATTTCACCGCGACCCACCAACAACAGAACGACCCGGCCAGCAACAAGGTGGTGGACATGGTCCGTCACCTGAGTCGTTTTACCATCCGCTCTCGACTCTATCTGGTGCCCTATACCCATTTCGATCTGGCCATGCTGGCCTCTCCCAGCCCCTATGGCGTCATTCTGTTTCGCCGCTTCATGGCTCGGGTGGCGGAAAGCCTCTGCCAGGAGACCGGTGGACTGGCTCTGCTCAACGGCGACAGTCTGGGGCAGGTGGCCTCCCAGACGCTGGAGAACATGGTGAGCAAGTCGCGGGCGGTGACCCTGCCCATCCTCCGCCCCCTGGTAGGTATGGACAAGCAGGAGATAATCGATATCGCTCGACGGATCGGCACTTTTGAGAATGCCATCCAGCCCTACAAGGACTGTTGCGCACTGATTGAACAGTCACCCAAGACACGCTCCGAACATGGGCGCCTGAGCCGGGAGGAAAAGGACGCCTTTGACGACTACGAAGGGCTGATCCGTGACAGCCTAGCCGAGGCAAGGCGGCTGGATTTCCAGTGCGGGGAAGCGGTCGATCCTGATAGCAAGGACCCACTCAGGGGCTGACGAAGGAAAGCGCTAGAGGTTCCTGAAGACCTGCTCCGGGCCCACGCAACGGTCAGGCAGCCGCGCCCGTCCTGGTGCCCGTAGAAAATCGACGACCGCATCGGCAATACAATCGTTATCGAAAACCAGACCATGAGTCCGACCCTCGGCAAGCAGCAAATGACTCTGGGACAGATGTGACTGCTGGTGACGCGCCCACTCCTTGGGGGTGACAGGATCCAACTCGCCGGCCAACAGCAACACCGGCAGATCGGCCTGCACAGGCTGGCGAAAGGCCTCGCCATCGAATTGACCGCTATCCCAGCCATTGACGCAGGGATGATGGCGCCAGATGGACTCGGGAAAGCTCGCCTCAAGCCCAAGAGCCTGGACTGCCTGATCCATGCGCGCCGGATCCGAAACCGCCGATTCCTCGCAGATCGATGCCCAATAAACTGCATCCCGTCGGTCCGGATCCAGGGCCGGCCCCACGACCTGGCTCAGCAGGCCGGCAAGATCCCTGAAATCGTCGCCGGCAGCTGCCACGATGGCCGCCGGCAGGGCTGCCAGGCTGTCGTCAAATACCTGGGCCGCGAAGACGAGATCGGCATAGCGCTTGCCGTCGAGCCAGAGCGGCTGTGGCGGGCGTCCGTTCAGCTCCAGCAACAGCAGCTCGGGTTCCCGGTCAAGTCGCGACTGGAGCTGTTCATGGGCCTCAGCCAAGGCCGGGCCGGGGCAATCCGGCTCTGCCTGGCAACGATCCAAAAGACGATCCCAGGCATCGGCATAAACCGTCGGCAATGTAATGATGGGATCCCGGTCGGTGGGAAAGACACCATCCAGTACGGCAGCCGAGAAGCGCTCGGGCCGTTGCCGCAACAGGGCCAGCGCCATGCGCGAACCATGGGAAAGGCCCAGCAGACGAGCCTGCTGATCACCGACCGCCGCGAGCATGCCGGGCACATCACCAAGCATGTGACGGGCGGCGAAGTCGGCCGGATCCAGACCGTCGGCCTGCAGCCTGTTCCGGCACGCCGCCAGCATCTCGCGACTGGCCACCGCCTCCTCCTCAGGCGTCAGTGGCCGGGCCATGATATCGCTCACCAGCGCGGCCCGGTCCGGGCAGGCGGTGCCGGGCCGGGCATTGCCGGTGCCGCGGGGGTCGAAAATCAATAGCCGCCCCGGAAAACGATGGGCCTGCATCCAGGCTGCCCACAGCCAGGCACTGTCCGCATCCGTCCCGCCGGGGGCACCGGGCCCGCCCGGCAGATGAATGGTCAGAGGGGCGTAGGGAGGCTCACCGTCCCGGCGCAACTCGACAAGGGGCAGCTGAATCGGCTCGCCGCCCTCTGTCCGGACACCGGTATCGTAATCGCTGCAACGGGCAGTGACGCCGGCGGGCAGGCGGAATTGGCAATCCCGCCATTGCAGATCCTCGCTGGCAAGCGGCGGGCGGGGCTGGCTGCCATCCAGGGCCGGCCCGTCCGGCACAGCGGGACGCAACAGCCAGGAAGCCAGAAGCAGCACGGCCAGCAGAATGCTGCCGGCAAGCGCGAGCTTCAGAGGCACCGCGCGCCGCGCTCAATACCGCGCCGGCAATAATGCCGGGCCTCGACCCGGGTCAATTGCCAGCATTCATTGTCACGCTCGAACCGCAGGCGATGGTCGATGCCGGCCAGGGAATCGTCCTTGAACCCCCAACGCTGCAACAGGCCCTCATGACTGTCCTCCGACAGCGCCCGGGCGCGAATGTCCACATCGATGCGATCATCCTGGGCTGCCCCCAGCAGACCGCGCCCCCGGGCCCAGGCCTCCACGACATCCTCAATCTCGCCGCAGAGGGCCTCCTCGGGCAACTGGCTGGTGTCCTCCAGGGCCTCCACATGGACCCATTCGCTGCGAGCGGGCTGGAAGGGACTGTCTGCAGCTCGCTGGCGGTAATCGGTCCAGGCCGGCTGTAGATAGAAACCATTGTCGTCCGCCTCGCCCTGCTGTGCGGGAGGCGATATCTCATCCGCCTGGCAGGCCATCAACCCAGGCAACAGCAATGCGATGATCGCCAGGCCCGGGCGCAAACCATATCGATTCATTCGGTCCTCGCTCGCTCAATCAGATCGCGAATCTGAGAGGCCCGTTTAAAGGCCCCGTTGCCACTGGTGGAAAAGCCGAACAGCGGCTTGGTCTCACCATTCTTCATCCGAATCACCGCCCGATGCGTGGGCCGACTTCGGCCGCCCCGGGAGCTGGAGTAACTGGTCTCCACGTCCACCTCATCGACCTCGGCCAGGGGCAGACGTTCCTCCCGACCGGAGGACTGCCACCAGCGGCGGCGGCGGAGCATCAGCCAGCCGCTACCCGGCAGGGCCTCGACCTCGGCCACATTTCGCACACCCAGAAGCATGTACAGGCCGATGGCCGGAAACAGCAGAATGAACAGGCTCAGCATGCCACCCGCGGCATGACTCAACTCCAGACGCGGCTGGTCCGGATTGTTCACAAACGCATTGACCTCTTGGGCCATGCGCTCGTGGGCAGTCCGGGAGGAACTGCGAAAGGCCGACAGATCCCGGGACCCAGAGGCTGTATCGAGCACGGCCCAGTAATTGGTGCTTGTCCCCCCGTCGCTATTGCGACTGCGCCGAGACCTTACTTCAGCACCGCGCAGGTCCGACAGTGCGAAGACATCATGGGTGCTGGAAAAGGGCCCCACCGACTGGTAAACACACTCCCCACTGGCCCGCTCACAGACCAGATCCACCGCAGCCTGGGAAAAGACCCAATAGATACCGGAGCCCAGCACCACGAAAAAGGCCCCGATAAACATGGAAACCTTGTTACGAAACTCAACCTTGAGGCCGGAAGCCGTATTCATCATTGCTCACTCCCCCCAAAAAATCTCCCTGAGACAACCCCAGAATACCCCACACAGCCACCCACCAAAACCGGATCAAATCAAAGAGCGGTGGCGAAAAGTGACTCAACGAAAAAGGGGCCGCTCATTGCTGAGCGGCCCCGAAATCGAAAAACTGGTGCCGGAGATAGGAATTGAACCTACGACCTTCGCATTACGAATGCGCTGCTCTACCGACTGAGCTACTCCGGCGCAAGGCGGAGATTATAGCGGTATTCACCCCGGGCGGACAATCGCGGTCCGCCTACGACCTGAGTTAAAAATCCGCGCAATTCCCATTCGGTTTTTACCCCCCCCCGCTGATCGTTGCACCGCAACAACAATCTGACCCCCGGATTATGTCATTCCCCGACGAACGGTAACTTCACCTGGAAGGCCCGTCATAAAAGGCTCTCCGGAACTCCACCCCAGTGCCCAGGAGCCGGATTCACGAATTCGGGTTGCATCCACAGCAAGATCGACTAAACCTATTGACTGGCGTCCGCGGACGTCGCTTTGCGTTTCGACACCCAGGGACAGCGCAGGCAGTTAACCACAGGACGGTGCACAGAAGCCGGGGGGGTTTCTGCTTGCAGGCGCGAAGGTTTACCAAAAATAAACCTCAACTGGAGTGTCACTTATGCGTTATACCTCTCTGTTGCTCGGGGCCGTTCTGGTTCTGGGCCTTTCCACCGCCAATGCCAACAATCGACATGTGGATGTCATTGTCAGTCTGAATGACGGCGGTCCCGCAGCCGAAGCTGCAGCCAACCGGGCAGATGCCGCCAACTTCGCCGCCGAGTTCGGTGTTCGCGCCGAGCGCGTCTATGGCGCAGCCCTGACCGGCTTCGCTGCCTCCGTACCCGAGGCTCGCCTGGACGCCCTGCGCAATCACCCGCGTGTTTCCAGTGTCACCATGAACGGCCGGGTTTCCATTGCCCAGGGCAACTGCCCCCACTGCGGTGGCGGTGGTGACGACGACGATGATGATGACGATCAGGGCAATCAGACCTTGCCCTGGGGCATTGAACGCGTCGGTGCCGACCAGAACAACAACACCGGTGACGGCATCAGCGTCTATGTACTGGACACCGGCATTGACGCGAGTCACGACGACCTGGCCGGCAATCTGGGCAATGGCTTTGCCTCCGAGCCCTGCCAGGACCAAAGCAGTGGTCCGCCCAACAGCCGTCGGACCTGCGAAACCGACTGGGATGATGACCAGGGCCACGGCACGCATGTCGCCGGTACCGTGGGCGCCATCGACAATGATATTGATGTCGTGGGTGTTGCCCCGGATGTCACCCTGCACTCGGTCAAGGTGCTCGATAGTGGCGGTGGCGGCAGCTTTGCCGGCATCATCGACGGCATCGACTGGGTAGCCGAGCAGGTCCAGGCCAGCGGTGAACCCGCCATTGCCAACATGAGCCTGGGCGGTGGCGGTTCCAAGAGCGGTGAGTGCACCGAGAATGGTTTCGTCGGCGATGATGCCATGCATGAAGCCATCTGCAACGCCACCAACGTGGGCGTGGTCTTCGTCGTCGCTGCCGGCAACGAGGGCGCCGATGCGGCCGGGTCCGTGCCGGCGGCCTATGACGATGCCGTGATTACGGTGAGCGCCACCGACTCCAGCGACGACTGGACCAGCTGGTCCAACTGGGGTGACGACAGTGCCGACTGGACCAGCAATCAGTCCGCACCCGTCGCCATTGCCGCACCCGGTGCCGCGATTGAGTCCACTGCCATGGGCGGTGGGACCGAGAGCCTGAGCGGCACTTCCATGGCAGCCCCGCATGCGGCCGGTGCGGCAGCCCTGCTGCTGCGTTCCATCCCGGAGTCCGCGGATGCCAGTGCCTTCCACAATATCCGCACTGGCTTGTTGAACAGCGCCGAGGACAGCAGCGGCTTCTCCAACACCAGCGGCAACCCGCACGACGAGGATTTCCTCGACGCCAGCGGTCTCTGATCATCGCCATTCGGCAATGATCACGGAAAAGGCCGGGCTCACGCCCGGCCTTTTCTTTTCCTCCCAAGAAATCCTGCCCGTAAAGCATTCTGGAACATCCCTGTCGGAAAATTCCGGCACCGTCTGTCCCCGCCTTGAGCCTCCGACCGGAGCCTGAATAAGCTCCGCAAAACAATGAATCTGGGGGAGTCATTCAATCAGGGAGGGTTAATCAACATGAAAAAGGGGGAAAGGGGCCTGACGCTGCTGGAACTGCTGATCGCCCTGGCGGTGGTCGGCCTGCTGATGGGGATTGCCACCCCGGCGGTTGACCGCTGGGTCCAGGAGACCCGCGCCACCACCGGCACCAATATGATGATCGGCAGCCTGCAATTCGCCCGCAGCGAATCCCTGCGCGTGGGCGTGCCGGTCAGCCTCTGCCCAAGCCGGGACGGACGACATTGTGCGGCCGATCAACAGGCCTGGTCAGAGGGATGGCTGATCTACCGCCACCAGCAAAGTCATGGTAATAACCGTCTCAGCCACCCGGATCAGATCCTGCGTGTGCAGTCTGCGGGCGTGCCGGGCCTGCGCGCCAACCGCCAGCGCTTCACCATGCGCACGGACGGGCGGCGCAGCACCAATGGCTCCATTCTGGTCTGCCGGGAGGGAGAGGCGCTGGCGGCCCGGGCGATCATCATCAACGTGAACGGCCGCGCACGCAGCACCCGCGACCCGCAGAGGATGCCTTCGCCTGAGTGCTAAAGAGCGCTAACGACGGCGCTCAGTTGCCTGTCCTACCCAATAAGGCCAAGTCCACACAATGCGAGCCACGGCGTGAGGTGGCGTAGCAGGGGCCGGGGAGGCTTTTCCAGGATTGTGGGCGACAGGGTGAGCCAAGACCGATGGTCCAGTGGACCATCGCAGCATGGCGAACGCCCGCACGAGGATGTGCGGGCCGGACCGGAAGGCGGAGCAGGAAAGCGCAGCCTTTCGGTCGCCCCCAAAGCCTACAGGGATGTATCTACGGCGATGAGATGGTCTCCTCCCTCCTTCATCACTCGGCGTCGATGCGCCATGATGGAAGCTCGGAAAAAAACCCATCAATGGA
>NZ_SLKM01000172.1:0-12075 GCF_007134575.1 Natronospira sp. | reverse complement strand
CGGAGGGGCCTTTCACGTGGAAAGTGGTAGCGGGGGCAGGATTCGAACCTGCGACCTTCGGGTTATGAGCCCGACGAGCTGCCAGACTGCTCCACCCCGCATCCGGCAAGACGCCATTGTATGTAAGCGGCGCCTTTTTTTCAAGGCCTTCCTGGCATGGCAGACAAAAAACCTGAGTAATTTCCCGCCGTATCCGATAGACCGGACCAACGGGTTTTGGTTCCCCGGCGGCCCGGCCAGCGAATCAGGCAAAGGCGTAGACGCAGACCCCCATCAGCAAACCGGGGAACATGCCCAGGGCAAGCACAACCAGAGCGTTGGTGCTCAACAGCGCCCGCACACCCAGGCGCCCCTCGGGCACGGGCAGATCTTCGTTCTCGGCGCTGTCGAAATACATCACCTTGACCACCCGCAGGTAGTAGAAGGCGGAAATGATCGCAAACACCACCGCCGCCACAGCCATCCAGACCCAGCCCGCGTCAATGGCGGCGTTGATCACCGAGAGCTTGGCATGGAAGCCGGCCAGGGGCGGCACCCCCGCCATGCCGAACATCAGCATGGCCATGCAGGCGGCATACCAGGGACTACGCTCGTTGAGGCCGCGGAAATCGTCGATATTTTCCGCTTCCCGCCCCCGGGCACTCATGAGGATGATCATGCCGAAGGCGCCGGCGGCCATGAGCACGTAGACCAGGGTATAGAACATGGCTGCCTGATAACCCAGGGAAGTCCCGGCCATTACCCCCATGAGAATGAAACCCATGTGCGTGATGGTCGAATAGGCCAGCATCCGCTTGATGTTCGTCTGCGCGATGGCCAGGAAGCTGCCCACGGCCATGGATAGAACCGCAAGGACAATGAGCATCCCCTGCCAGGCCTCGTGGAAGCCACCGAAGCCGTCGGCCAGGAGCCGCATGAAGAGGGCAAAGGCGGCGATCTTCGGTGCCGAGCCCACAAACAGGGTCACGGCAGTGGGCGCACCATGGTAAACATCGGGGATCCACATGTGGAAAGGCACCGCCCCGATCTTGAAGGCCAGCCCCACGAGGATGAAGCTCAGCGCCAGAGACAGGCCAATATGGGAAATCTCGGCCTCGGACACATAAACGGCAATCTCGCCCACGTCCAGGGAGCCGGTCACGCCATAGAGAATGGACATGCCATAAAGGAGGACACCGGAAGCAATCGCGCCGAGCACGAAGTACTTCATGGCGGCTTCGGCCGCGTTGGCCGAGGCCCGGTTGAAGGCCACCATGGCATAAAGAGACAGCGACAGCAGCTCCAGGCCAAGGTAGATCACCAGCAGGTTATGGCCGGAGACCATGATCATCATACCCAGCAAGGCCGTCAGGCTGAGCAGATAATACTCACCCTTGAACATGCCCCGCTCTTCCAGATAGGCACGGGAATAGATCAGCACAACCGCCAGGGACAGATAGAGAAACAGCTTCAGCACATGGGCCAGGCTGTCACCGATGAACATGCCGCCAAAGGTGAAGGTGGCCGCCTCGCCCATGATCGTCCAGGTGAGAATGGCAGCACCGGCCAGCGTGGCCAGAGTCAACCAGTGGGTCACAACCCGGTTCCGATCCGAGAGGAACAGGTCCACCATGAGAACGAGACAGGCCATCCCGGCGACAAACATCTCCGGGATGACAGGCGTGAAATCTGGCACTTGGAAATTCATGTTCCCCACAGACTCCTGAATCAGATCTTGCTCTGCATCATGTGTTCGACGAGGGCCTCGACACTGGGCGCGATGACGTCAATCAGGGGCGATGGCCACACACCCAACAGCAGGGTGGGCACGGCCAGAGCCGAAAGGAGCAACACTTCCCGACGATTGATATCAGTGAGAGAAGCCACCTTCTCGTTGGCCACATCACCGAAGATCACCCGCTTGACCATCCAGAGGGTATAGGCCGCACCCAGAATCAGCGTCAGGGCAGCGATGAAGGCAATCCAGAAATCGGCCCGGAAACTGGCCAGGATGACCATGAACTCACCCACGAAGCCGGACGTGCCCGGCAGGCCGGCATTGGCCATGGCGAAGAGAACCATGAAGGCCGCAAACACCGGCATCTTGTTCACCACGCCACCGTAATCGGCAATCTCCCGACTGTGAATGCGGTCATACATGACGCCAACACAGAGGAATAGCGCGCCGGATATGAAGCCATGGGAGACCATCTGGACGATGCCGCCCTGAATACCGAAAGCGGCACCGGAGACATCACCGGTGGAGGCCAGAATCAGGTAACCCACGAAGAAGCCCAGCGTGGCGAAGCCCATATGGGCAATGGACGAATAGGCAATCAGCTTCTTCATGTCCGACTGAACCAGGGCCACGAAACCGATGTAGGCTACCGCGATAAGCGACAACACCACCAACAGCCAGGCCAGTTCGGCACTGGCGTCCGGAGTAATTGGCAGACTGAAGCGCAGGAAACCATAGGCGCCCAGCTTCAGCAGAATTGCCGCCAGGATCACCGAACCGCCCGTGGGTGCCTCAACGTGGGCATCAGGCAACCAGGTGTGAACCGGCCACATCGGGACCTTGACGGCGAATGCGAGCAGGAAGGCAATGAATATCCACATCTGCTCGGTCATGCTCAACGGCGCCAGATGGAAACTGAACACCGAAGTACTGCCAGTCTGGACATACAGGTAGATGAAGGCCACCAGCATGAAGACCGAGCCGAAGAAGGTATAGAGGAAGAACTTGATGGTGGCATAGACCCGGTTCGGCCCACCCCAGATGCCGATGATAATGAACATCGGAATCAGCAGTGCTTCCCAGAAGACATAGAAGAGCACCATGTCCAGGGCTGAGAACACGCCAATGGTGATCCCCTCCAGGAACAGGAAGGCTGCAAAATACTGGGCAGGCCGCTTCTGGATCGTCATCCACCCGGCAATGACCACCAACACGGTCATGAAGGTGGTCAGCAGAATCATGGGCATGGAAATGCCATCCACACCCAGGTGATAGTAGGCACCCAGGGTCTCGATCCAGGGCAGGCGCTCTTCAAACTGCATGGCTGCGGTGGTGGTATCAAAGGCAGTCCAGAGCGGAATACTGAGGATAAAGACCAGCGAGGAAATGCCCAGGGCCCACCAGCGCACGTCGCCGAGCCCGAAGCGGTCGGCAAACAGCACGGCGATCCCGCCGATGATCGGCAGCCAGATCAGGAGACTCAGCAGTGGCAGAGTTTCAAACATTGCTTGCTATCCCTTTTCGTCCGATCAGCGCAGGATAAGCCAGGCAACGAGCGCGGTAAGCCCGATAACCATGGCGAATGCGTAGTGATAAAGGAAACCGGTCTGGACACGACGGGCAACGCCCGACACCCAGCCCACCAGACGGGCGGAACCGTTGACCACCAGGCCGTCGATCAGGCGGACATCACCCACCTGCCAGAACAGCCGGCCCAGACCACGCCCGGCGGGCGCGATGAGCTTCTCGTTGAGGTGGTCAAAGTAGTATTTGTTCTCCAGCAGCTTGTGCACGGCCGAGAAGCGCTGCGCCATGGCCGCGGGAATGTCCGGCCGCTTGAGCCACAGGAACCATGCCAGTGCCACACCGGCAAAGGCGAGATAGACCGGCGGCGCCACCAGACCGTGCATGAGCAGAGCCATGGCACCGTCATACTTCTCGCCCAGCATGGCCAGAACATCCCGTTCGGCCGCAACGTGGATACCCTCGGCAAAGAAATCCCCCAGCAGCATGGAGCTGACAAAGGGCGCGCCGACAATCACTGACGGAATGGCGAGCAGAATCAGCGGCACGGTCACTACCCAGGGGCTTTCCTTGAGATCCTTGCGGGTGTGGTCATCCATGCGCTCTTCCCCGTGGAAGGTCAGGAAGAACATCCGGAAGGTATATAGCGCGGTCACAAAGACCCCGATCAACACCGCCCAATAGGCGAAGGTCGCGCCGGGAATCTCAGACAGGGCCACTGCCTCGATGATGCCGTCTTTCGAGAAGAAGCCCGAAAAGCCGGGGAAGCCGATCAGCGCCAGAGCACCAATCAGACAGGTCCAGTAGGTGATCGGCATGTATTTGCGCAGGCCGCCCATCTGCCGCATATCCTGGATGTGATGCATGGCGATAATGACCGAGCCGGCGGCGAGGAACAGCAGCGCCTTGAAGAAGGCGTGAGTCATGAGATGGAAAATGCCCGCAGCATAGGCAGACACGCCCAGGGCCACCGTCATGTAACCAAGCTGCGACAGGGTCGAATAGGCCACAACACGCTTGATGTCATGCTGGACCAGACCAAGGATACCCATGAAAAGCGCGGTGACCGCGCCAACGATAAGGACCACACTCAGGGCCGTGACCGAGAGCTCAAACATGGGTGACATCCGGGCCACCATGTAGATACCGGCCGTCACCATGGTGGCGGCGTGGATCAGCGCCGAAATGGGCGTGGGGCCTTCCATGGAATCCGGCAGCCAGGTGTGCAGCGGCACCTGAGCAGACTTACCCATGGCACCGATGAACAGCAGAATGCAGATCACCGTCATTACCGACCATTCCCAGCCGGCAATGATGGACATGGTCTCCCCTTCCACGCCCGGCGCGGCGGCAAAGACCTCGGCATAATCCATGCTGTTGAAATACAGGAAGATGGCGGCAATACCCAGGAGGAAACCGAAATCCCCTACCCGGTTGATCAGAAAAGCCTTGAGATTGGCGTGAATGGCCGAGGGCCGCTTGTACCAGAAGCCGATCAGCAAATAGGACACCACACCAACCGCTTCCCAGCCGAAGAAGAGCTGAAGGAAGTTGTTGGACATCACCAGCATGAGCATGGCGAAGGTGAACAGGGAAATATAGGCGAAGAAGCGCTGGTAGCCGGGGTCACCCTTCATATACCCGATGGTGTAGATGTGCACCATCAGGGAAACGAAGGTAACCACGGTCATCATCATTGCCGACAGCCGGTCAATGAGGAAGCCCACCTCGAAACGCACACCTTCGCTGACCATCCAGGTGTAGACAGAACCATTGAAGACCTCGGCACCGCCGAGCCACTGATCCCAGAAAACGCGCAGCGAAAGCAGGAAGGAAATACCGACACCAACGATAGTCACCCAGTGGGCACCGGTAGTTCCGATCTTGCGCCCAAAAAAGCCGGCAATGATGGCGGCAATCAACGGTGCAAGCACGATTGTCAGATAGACGTTTTCCATCCCTAACTTCCCAATCGGAATAATGGTCTCTTACGTTGGCCGACCGTTAGCCGGCGGCCCCGCGTCTGCTACTTCCGGGCGGAAATCAGCCCTTCATGGCATCAAGGTCTTCCACATTGATGGTGTTCTTGTTCCTGAACAGCACCACGAGAATGGCCAGACCGATGGCAGCCTCTGCCGCTGCCACTGTCAAAATAAAGAACACGAAGATCTGGCCAGCCAGATCCTGCAAGAAGTAAGAAAATGCGATGAAGTTGGTATTTACCGCCAACAACATCAATTCGATGCACATCAGCAACAACAGCACGTTTTTCCGGTTCATGAAGATACCGGCCACGCTGAGGCTGAACAGCACACCGCTCAGAATCAGATAATGATAGAGAGTAATCATCACAACCCCTGAAGTCTGTCCAGTCCCTGCGCGATTCAGTCTTTCTTCTCGGCAGGCATGTTAACCAGCCGTACACGGTCTTCCCTGCGGACCCGTACCTGTTTGGCCGGATCCTGGTGCTTGGTGCCCTCACGCCGACGCATGGTCAGGGCAATGGCCGCCACAATCCCCACGAGCAGAATGATGCCCGCGATTTCAAAGGGATAGACATATTCCGTGTACATGAGCTGACCCAGGGCACCGGTATTGTCGTAATCCGCCGCTGCTCGTTCGGGCCGCTCCATCATTTCAATACCCAGATCACGCACCCAAAACACATAGGCCAGCATGCCAATGAGCGCTGCCGCCACCGCCACGCCCAGGGGTGCATTTCGGGCGAATCCACTTCGAATCGTGGCGACATTGATATCCAACATCATCACCACGAAGAGGAAAAGCACCATCACCGCCCCGACGTAGACCAGAATCAGGGCAATCCCCAAGAACTCCGCCTCCATGAGAATCCACAGGCCTGCGCTGAAGACGAAGGCCATGACCAGGAACAACACCGAATGAACGGGGTTGCGGGCGGTAATGACACCCAGGGCCGCACCGACTACCAGGGCGGCAAATGTGTAAAAGATGACCAGTTCCATGCCTTGCTACTCTCCGCTGCCTTGTCTCAAGCGCGTATGGGATTCATTCCGCCAATCAGCGGTACCGGCTTTCAATGGCCCGGTCAGCCGCAATCTGCGGTTCCAGCTTGTCACCGATTGCCAGGAGCTTGTCCTTGGTCATGATCTGCTGACCCCGCTCCTCGAAGTGATACTCGGTGAAGCTGGTTTCCACGATGGCATCCACCGGACAGGCCTCTTCGCAGAAGCCGCAATAGATGCACTTGAACATATCGATGTCGTAACGGGTGGTGCGGCGAGTGCCGTCTTCGCGCACATCCGAATCGATGGTAATTGCCAGGGCCGGACAGACCGCCTCGCACAATTTACAGGCAATGCAACGTTCCTCGCCGCTGGGATAACGACGAAGGGCGTGCATCCCGCGATAACGAGGCGACTTGGGCGTCTTTTCTTCGGGATAGCGAATGGTGCTCTTGGGCATGAAGAAATGCTTGAGCGTCAGGCGCAAGCCCAGCAGCAGCTCCCAGAGAAACAGACTTTTTACGTAACTGCTAATTGCGTTCATGACTGCCTCAGCTGAACCATGGACCGATATCAAACAGGATCATCAGGCCGAGCACCACGATCCAGACGATGGTAATGGGAATGAACACCTTCCAGCCCAGACGCATGATCTGATCATAGCGGTAGCGGGGGAAGGTAGCCCGGAACCACAGGAAGACGAACATGAAGAAGAAGGTCTTAACCGCGAACCAGGCGATACTGCTCTGGCCCAGGAATGTGTCACCAACAAGAGGGACACCCTGGAAAGGGCTCAACCAGCCGCCGAAGAAGAACAGCGCCGTCAGAGCCGAGATCAGGATCATGTTGGCATATTCAGCCAGGAAGAAGATGGCAAAACCAGTGCCCGAATACTCCACATGGAAGCCGGCAACGATTTCGGACTCCCCTTCCGGCACATCAAACGGGGCTCGGTTGGTCTCGGCCACCCCGGAGATGAAATACACCACAAACAGGGGGAAGAGCGGAATCAGGAACCAATGCAGCACGCCCCCGTCCTGGCGCATGACAATGTCATTGAGGTTCAGACTGCCCGCAGCCATGAGCACACCGACCAGGGCAAAACCCATGGCAATCTCATAAGCAACGATCTGCGCCGCCGAACGCATGGAGCCCAGGAAGGCGTACTTCGAGTTGGATGCCCAACCGGCCAGGATGACGCCGTAAACACTCAGGGAAGTGAGCGCCAGCAGATACAGCAGGCCGGCATTGATATCGGCAATCACCATGCCGTCCTGGAAAGGAATCACCGCCCAGGCAGCGAAGGCCGGGGCAATGGACAGCAACGGCGCGATAACGAACAGGAAGCGGCTGGAATTGCTGGGAACAATGATTTCCTTGAGCACCAGCTTGATGACATCCGCAAAGGGCTGCAGAAGCCCCCAGGGACCCACCCGGTTGGGGCCCATCCTGCCCTGCATGAAGCCAATCACCCGGCGCTCAGCGTAGGTGTAATAGGCCACCATGAGGATCAGGACCAGCAACAGGATGCCGATCTGGAAACTGGCGCTTAGCACCGTCTGCAGGGCCGGCGGCAAGGCCTCCCATTGTTCTATGAAGAAATCCGTCATCGCGCTCGTCATTCCTGTTATTCAGCCAGCCAAATCAGGCTTTCTTGACCTCGATGGTGCCATGACGGGGGCCCAGCCCCCGGGTCAGCTCACTACCAGTGGGGACGACCACCGAACCGGCGGGCAACCCTTCGTCGATCACCACTGGCAGTTCCCGTGCAGCACCGTTGGCACCGACGACCACATTGCCCTCGTCGGACACACCCAGCTTCTCGGCGTCCGCCGCTGACAGGCGAACGGCAATGCGACCATCCACCGTCCGCTGCAGGGGCTCGGCACGACGAACCAGGGGATCGCTGGCATAAATGGGCAGCTCACCCAAACGCCAATATCCCTTGGCCTGCGCTGCAGCAGTCAGCTTCACACTCCCCTGGGGGCGGGTATCCAGGGCCGGCTCACCGATTTCGGCATGGGCCTCGGCCAGTACCGTCTCGGCATCCATCTGCTCGAAACCGTCCAGCTCGAAGACGCTGCCAAGAACACGGAGAACCTTCCAGGCAGGACGGGACTCGCCCACCGGATTGATGATCCCTGCCGTACTCTGCCACCGGCCCTCGATATTGACCCGGGTACCGAAACTCTCGGCATAGGTCCCCACGGGCAGGATCACATCGGCATATTCTTTCAGGGCCGGGGTGTAGTAACTGGCCATGGCCACCACCATCGGCGCTTCAGCCAATGCCTTGGCGGCTGCGGCACTGTCCCAGGCTTCACGCTCCGGCTCACAATTCAGCAACAGATAGGCCTTGCGCGGCTGCTCGAAAACCGCTCGGGCATCGAGACCGGGCTGACCCAGACCTTGACCGCCGGGACCACGATGAGGCAGCACACCAGCCAGCCAGGCGGCGGGCGCGTTGCCCCCTTCCGGCAGGTGGCCGAGAGTCGCGCCGCTCAGGGCGGCAATGGCATCTGCCAGGGCCTGCAACTCCGACCACTGGGGATGGGAGCGGGCCAGCGGGCCCAGCAACACCAGTTTCCTGTCGCCCTCGGCGATGGCATCGGCGATGGCCTTGGCTTCCTCACCGACTTTGGCCTTCTCGGCCAATGCAAACACTGGCTCGGGCAGGGACTTACCGAGCTTGCTCGCCACTGCCGCGGCCACCTCGGCCAGGCCGTCAACCATCTTCGAGCCACCGGTCACCAGAGAGGCGGAAACCGGGAACAGAAACTCATAATCCGCCGGATTGACGAAGCTCACCCGCGAACCGGCGAGAGCCGCCTTGCGCAATCGATGCGCCAGCATCGGCGCTTCCTTGCGGGTATTGGAACCCACCACAAGGGCAGCATCCAGTTTTTCAATATCGGCAATCTTCATGCCCAGACCGGGCATCCGCGATTCGATATCATCGCTGCGAAAATCACCCTGCCCCAGGCGATGATCGAGATTGTTGGAACCCAACCCCCTGACCAGACGCTGGAACAGGAACAGCTCTTCCAGACTGGCGCTCGCACCTGCCAGGGCGCCAAGCTGCTCACCACCATCACGCTGGATGATGTCGCGCAGACCGTTGGCTGCGGCCTCAATGGCCTCATCCCAACCGGCTTCGCGCAGTTCGCCGCCTTCCCGAATCATGGGCTGGCGAACGCGTTCATCGCTGTAGATCCCTTCACAGCTGAAGCGGTCCCGGTCGGCCATCCAGGTTTCGTTGATGGATTCGTTTTCCCGCGGCACCGCCCGAAGGAAATCACCCCGGAGGGTATGGGCATAAAAGTTACTGCCCACCGGATCATGAGGCGAGACCGCTTCATGCTGGGTCATTTCCCAGGAGCGGCCACGGAAACGGAAGGGCTTGTTGTTGAGCGCACCCACCGGGCAAAGATCGATCACATTGCCGGACAGCTCATGGTCCACGGTCCGCTGGATATAGGTACCGATGCGCATGTTCTCACCACGCCCGGTCGCGCCCAGCTCCTTGAAACCGCCCACTTCCTCGGTGAAGCGAACACAACGGGTGCAGTGAATGCAACGCGTCATGTCGGTGGAAATTAGTGGGCCCAGGTCGGGGTCCTGAACCACCCGCTTGCTTTCCGTATAGCGGGAAATATCACGACCGAAGCCCAGGGCCAGATCCTGAAGCTCACACTCACCACCCTGGTCGCAAATGGGGCAATCCAGCGGGTGGTTGATGAGCAAAAACTCCATGGTGTTCTTCTGCGCCGACAACGCCTTGGACGAGTGCGTGAAAACCTTCATGCCCTCCCCAATGGGAGTGGCACAGGCAGGCATGGGCTTCGGCGCCTTCTCCACTTCCACCAGGCACATGCGGCAGTTGGCCGCAACCGACAGCTTACGGTGATAGCAGAAGCGCGGGATGCGCTCACCGTACTGGTCAGCCACCTCGATGACCATCTGGCCTTTCCGGCCTTCCACCGGCTTGCCGTTGATTTCAAACTTGACGGTGTCGTCACTCATATCCGTTCGCATCTATACAGGGACCCGTTGCATTGAGCGGGTCAGGCACTCTTTATGGTTCAGACCGCAAAACCCATGTTGTGCGGCCCGGCCTCGGGCAGGGCCGGACGAGCCGGACCCACCATGGGGCGGCCGTTCTCAACCAGATACTCGAATTCGTCACGGAAGCGGTCCAGGAAGCTCTTGACCGGCATGGCCGCTGCATCACCCAGAGCACAGATGGTGTGCCCCATGATGCCGTTGGCGGCACTCTCCAGCAGCTCCAGGTCCGAGGGACGCCCCTGCCCCGCCAGCATCCGCCGCAGCACCCGGTTCAACCAGCCGGTGCCTTCACGACAGGGCGTGCACTGCCCACAGGACTCGGCGAAGTAGAAGCGAGAAATGCATTCAAGGGCACGAACCATGCAGGTACTGTCATCCATGATGATAACCGCACCGGAGCCCAGCATGGAGCCTGCTTCCTGCACGGATTCATAATCCATGTTCGCTTTCAGCATGTCCTCGCCACGAACAACCGGCACCGACGAGCCGCCGGGGATAACCGCTTTCAGCTTTCGACCATCGCGAATGCCGCCAGCCATCTCCAGCAGGTCCTTGAACGGTGTCCCCAGGGGAATCTCGAAGTTACCCGGCTTGCTTACATGACCGCTGACCGAGAAGCACTTGAGCCCGCCACTCTTTTCGGTACCGAATGCCTTGAACCAGTCCGCGCCATTGCGAATGATGTCCGGGACCTGGGCAAAGGACTCCGTGTTATTGACCGTGGTGGGCTGACCATACAGGCCTTTCTGGGCCGGAAACGGGGGCTTGAATCGGGGCAGGCCCTTCTTCCCTTCCAGGGAATCAAGCAACGCCGTCTCTTCACCACAGATATAGGCACCAGCGCCGAGATGATCGTAAAGATCGAAATTCACGCCGGAGCCAAAAATATTCTTGCCCAGGAGCCCAGCCTCGTAGGCTTCCTTGAGCGCATCGACGAAGCGTCGATAGGGCTCATGCTCGAACTCGCCCCGGATGTAGTTGTAGCCCACGGTAGCGCCCATGGCATAGCCACCGATGGCCATGCCCTCGATCACGGCGTGGGGGTTGTAACGAAGGATATCCCGGTCCTTGCAGGTCCCGGGCTCACTTTCATCCGAGTTACAGACTACATACTTCTGCCCCTGAAAATCCCGAGGCATGAAGCTCCACTTGAGACCGGTGGGGAAACCTGCCCCACCCCGCCCGCGGAGACCGGAGGCCTTGACCTCCTCAACCACATCCTCGGGCGAGATCTTCTCCTTCAGGATCTTTTTCCAGGCCTCATAACCACCCAGCTTGAGATAGATCTCAAGACTGTATGGCTTGTCGTGGCCCAGCGTCTTGTAGCAGATCGAGGTATCCGACATCCCACTTACTCCAGGGAATCGATGATCTTGTCCACCTTCTCGATGGTCAGATCTTCGTGGTATTCGTGGTTAACCATCATCATGGGCGCACCCTTGCAGGCAGCCAGACACTCTTCCTCACACTTGAGAAAGACGCGGCCGTCTTCCGTGGTCTGGCCAACCTTGACGCCCAGCTTGTTCTCTACATGCTCCACGATCTGATCAGAGCCATTGAGCATGCAACTGATATTGGTGCAGATGGAAATCTTGTTGCGACCCACCGGCTTGGTTTCGAACATGGAATAGAAGGTGGCTACCTCATAGACATCAATGGGTGGAAGCTGAAGATGATCCGCCACCGCATCCATCCATTCCTCGGTGAGATAACCACCGTTGTGATGCTGTGCTTCACGCAGGGCGTCAAGTACCGCCGAGCGCTGCTGCCCTTCGGGATACTTGG
>NZ_SLKM01000150.1:0-3149 GCF_007134575.1 Natronospira sp. | reverse complement strand
TGACGCAGTCACCTTCCCGTGACTGCGAGGCGGCGCAGCCGGCGCGGCAGTCGGGCGGGGTATCCCCGGGCATTCGGGGCCTGGTCGGGAGATTGCTTCGCTGCGCTCGCAATGACGGGGTTATTGTCCCGTGACTGCGAGGCGGCGCAGCCGGCGCGGCAGTCGGGCGGAGTGCCCCCGGCGTCCGGGGCCTGGGTGGGAGATTGCTTCGCTGCGCTCGCAATGACGGGGTCACCTTCCCGTCACTGCGAGGCGGCGCAGCCGACGTGGCAGCCGGGCGGGGTATCCCCGGGCGTTCGGGGCTGGTCGGGAGATTGCTTCGCTGCGCCCGCCATGACGGGGTTGTCTTCCCGGCGTTGCGGGACCCGCCAGGGGGGGGGCATGGCACGGGCGCAGGTGCCGCCGGACGGTGTCAGTCGCGGTGGTTCCGGTCCTGCCGGGCGGCCGGGTCTTCGGGGGGCGGCCGCGGCCGGTCGCCGTCGCCCTGGTGGTCGTCTTCCGGCGGCTCCTCGTCTTCCCAGTCGTAGCGTTCGAACACCGGGAACGGGTCGCGGCGGTAGAGGAACCAGCCGCAGACCGCGCCGACCACGCCGCCGAACAGGTGCGCCTCGAAGGAAACCCCGGGCACGCTGGGGAACACGCCCCAGAACATGCCGCCGTAAAGAAACAGCACGATCATCGTCAGGGTGAGCGACAGGGCATCGCGGCGGCGGATGCCGACGACCACGGCGAAGAACATCAGCCCGTGGGTCAGCCCGGAGGCGCCGATATGCAGGCCCTCGCGGCCGAACAGCCAGACCCCGAGTCCGCCCATCAGCCAGATCAGCGGCACCGCGGTGCGCGTGGCATTGGGAAAGCCGTACAGGGTGAGGATGCCGAGCACCCACAGGGTCGGGACGTTGGCCAGCAGGTGACCCCAGGAGCCGTGGATCAGCGGCGAGGTGAAGATGCCGAGAAAGCCCACCGCATCCCGCGGCAGGATGCCGAGCACCGACCAGTCGCCGCCGGCGAGTTCCTGCAGTGCATGGATCGTGATCAGCGCGACCGCCCCCAGCAGTGGCCAGGTCAGGGCGCGGCGCACGCGTTCGCGTTCGGCCCGGGGGTCGGCCGGCGGAGCCGGGCGGCGCAGGTTCATCATTCGCCTAGCCTGCCATGCTCCGGCGCCGGGTCCAATTCCCGGGACTCCCGCGAGCCGGTGATGGCGCGGCCATCGAGAGCATCCGAAGGCGACGCGGGACGGGGATGTGCCGCCGGAATGGACCGTCACGGGTGACGGATTCAAAGCAGGCTGCAAGGCCCCTGCCCGTCCAGGGTCATGCAGCACGCTGCAGCGCCGCGCGCGGCACGCGCGCCGGGCAAGCCGGGATGGCCTTGTTCAGCCGCTTTACCAGCTCCAGCCCGCTGCAGGCGTCCGGAGGTTGTCGCGTCGGCCTCGCCTTCTCGCCATGACGGGGCGCCGGCGGGCGGCGTCAGTGCCCGCCCGGTCCCAGGTCAACGTCCTTGTCGTGCAGGGCCAGCTTGTCGTGGAGTTCGCCGCTTTCGCCGCCCGGGGGCTTCACCTCGACCTCCATCCCGTTGCGACGGAACTTGCCCACGACCTTGTCGATCGCGGCGACGGCCGAGCTGTCCCACAGCGAGGCCCTGCTCAGATCGATCACCACGTGGTGGACATGTTCGCGGTAGTCGAAGCTGTCGATGAACTTGTCTACCGCCACGAAGAACAGCTGGCCGCGCACGGTGTAGATGCGCTTCTTGCCGTCCTCGGACAGCTCGCTTTTCACCTCGACGGCCTTGACCATCTTGCGCGCGAAGAAGATCGCCGAGAGCAGTACGCCGGCGAACACGCCCATCGACAGGTCGTGGGTGATCACGGTGACGGCGACGGTCACGATCAGCACCACGGCGTCGGTGCGCGGCAGCCTGTGCAGCGTGGTCAGCGAGCCCCAGTCGAAGGTGGCGATGGAGACCATGATCATCACCGCGACCAGCGCGGCCATCGGGATGATGGAGACGAGATCCCCCAGCACCAGAATGAAGAACAGCAGGAACAAACCCGCCGACAGGGTGGACAGCCGGCCGAGGCCGCCGGATTTGATGTTGATCACCGACTGGCCAATCATCGCGCAGCCCGCCATGCCGCCGAAGCAGCCGGTGACGATGTTGGCGATGCCCTGACCCTGGGCCTCTCGGTTCTTGCCCGAGGGGGTGTCGGTGAGGTCGTCGATGATGGAGGCCGTCAGCAGCGACTCCAGAAGGCCGACGATCGCCAGCGCGAACGCGGTCGGGAAGATGATCTGCAGGGTCTCCCAGTTCAGCGGGATGTCCGGGAACAGGAATACCGGCAGGCCGTCCGGCATGTCACCCATGTCGCCTACCTCCAGGGTAGGCAGGCCCATGAAATAGACGACGATGGTCAGCGCGATGATGGCGACCAGCGGCGGCGGCAGCAGCTTCGGGTACCCCGGAATCAGCGGCAGGCCGTAGAGGATGATCAGACCGGCCGCGACCAGCGCCCACATGGTGGTGTCGCCATCGACCAGGTACGGCACCTGCGACAGGAAGATCAGGATCGCCAGCGCATTCACGAAGCCGACCAGCACCGTGCGCGGGATGAACATCATGTAGCGCGCGAGCTTGGCCCAAGAGAACAGGATCTGGATGATCCCGGTCAGGATGGTGGCCGCGAGCAGGTACTGCAGCCCGTGCTCGGCCACCAGGGTGACCGTAAGCAGGGCCATGGCCCCGGTGGCGGCCGAGATCATCCCGGGCCGCCCGCCGGCGAAGGCGATCACCACCGCCATGGTGAACGAGGCGTACAGACCCACGCTCGGGTCCACCCCGGCGATGATGGAGAACGCGATCGCCTCCGGGATCAGGGCCAGTGCCACCACGATCCCGGCGATCAGATCACCGCGAATGTTGAAAAACCAGGTCTCGCGTTGGCGCTGCCAGAACGCGTTCAGCTTCTGCTGCACGGCAAACCTCCAATATGAAGTTTGTCGCGCCGGCCCCGACCGCGGCCCGGAAGGGGCGGGTCAGTGATAAGACGGGTGGTATTGACGGAAACCGCTCAGTCGCGTACTGCTTGTGTCCGGTGCCACCAGTTACGGCGCATGAAAGCAGGCGGGCGCTTGCGCAGATCACGGTCG
>NZ_SLKM01000023.1:0-3150 GCF_007134575.1 Natronospira sp. | reverse complement strand
CGGCCAGTCCATCCCGCACCGGCGGTCCAAAGATGTCATGGAAGTCACTCACGGATTCAAATCCACCAGCTTCCTGCACCTCCAGTATCCGGTCCACCTGCGCCTCATCGGGGTTGGCGGCCAGTGATCGCAACACCGGAGCAGTGGCCGTGTTGACGTTGATCCAGCTATTGTCGTCTTCGGTCGGCAGGGCAGTGACATGGGGCGCGATCTGCTCGAAGACTTCCGGGTCCTGGAAGCCGGCGACCAGGCGCAACTCCGTCACGCTCTGAAAGCCCTGGTTACCTGCCCGATAGGCGGGATCAAAGCCGAGGTAAGTGCCGTCTTCGGCCCCCATCATGCCCCGTGGCTCCTGGTCATAATCGATCCAGTCGACCACCGGGTCGGCCAGCTCCGGGTCCAGCTCCAGTGTTTCCAGCAAGACGCGGAACTGCTGGTAGGCCGCCTCGTTTACATGGCCATTGGCCTGGACCAGATTGTTGAGATTGAATCGGCCCTGGCGGTCCTCCATGCGGGCCAGGATCTGCCCGCCGTCCACTGGCAGGGGCGGGATCTCGTCGGCCCAGGGCTGATCCAGGCTGTGGTGTTCCAGCTCCATGCTCGCCCGGCGCAGCAGGTGGCCGGCGAGGTCTTCCGCCCCTCGCAGGTATTGATGGGCCTGGCCCACGTGCAATACCGCCTCGGTTCTGTGCCGGTCGAGGAAGGTCCGGTAGGCCAGGTCGGCGGCTATCACCGCGGAAATGGCCACCACGACCAGAGCGGTGATCAGGGCCACGCCCCGCTGCTGACGCCTCATTCCATCCTCCCCATCACGCCGGGGACTTCCATGACGCGCCGCAGGCGTCCCATGTCCTCGGTCTCAATGATGATTTCCATTGCCCGTGGCATGAGAAAGGGATCGGCCTGGAAACCCGCGGCCGCCGGCGGCCAGTCATCCTGCCATTCCCCGCCGGGATCCAGGAAGCGCACCTGCAAGCTGACCACGTCTTCCAGAAGCGGCATCACCAGTGGCTGAGTGTCCGGCGCCCGGTCCAGTACCGGCCAGGCAAAGCGGGTCAGGGTGTCACCATCCAGGCCCCAGCCAACCCGCTGAAGGCTGGCCCGGGGCTGCTGGAGGGGGTTGCGAACACCGCCACGGGTGAATTCGAGCTGGGTTTCCATGTAGCCGCCCCCGGAGACGGCGGGCTCGAAGTCGCCATGCGAGGCGCCACGAATGGGCCGGGGGCGGATCTGCTCCAGGTCCCGGGTCAGCAGGGTCATGGTCTGCTGCACGGCCCGGAAGCGCTCCATGGCGGTGGTGGTCAGCTCCTGCTGGCGCACCATGCCGGCCATTGCCGTCCATGTCATGACCCCGAGAATGGCAAAAATGGCGATCGCCACCATGATTTCGAACAGGGTAAAGCCCCGGTGTTGTCGTCGCCCACCCATAATCATCTTGAGCGCCCCCCGGTTGGAGGCGGTGGCGGGGTGCCGCCGCCATTATCCTCGTCCGGGTCGTAATCCGGGTCCGGCGGCACCGAGGGAATGAAGCGTGGAATACCCTGGATTTCCTGGGGTCGACCAATGAAGCCCAGCACGGTGGCCACGCTGCCTTCGGCATCCCGGTCGGTTCTCACCCGGACCTGAATCCGGCGCAGATCATCGTCCTGGGTATTCTCGACCTCCATGGTCCAATGCCATTCCCGGCCGGCCATGTCCTCATTGCCCTCGGTGCGACCAGTGGAGGGCCAGCCGCCTTCCAGCCGCAGTTCGGCGATACGGTTCTCCGCCACCCACTGGGCAATGCTGGTATCCCGAAGCTGGGCGGCCTGGCTGACCGTGGTGCCGGAATTGGCCAGCACGGCGGTCAGGGCAATGGCGACCACCGCCAGGGCAACCAGCACCTCTAGGAGGGTAAAGCCACGCGCCGTTCTCATCGGCGCACCCGCCGGTCCTGATCCCTGGGCTCGCCATCCTCTTCACGCCAATTGCGCAGGCGGCCATGGGGCTGACCTTCAAGCACGACACCATCCACATCGCTGCGATGGCGAAGGATCAGGCGAAAGGGTGTCATCTCTCCGGTGCCCATGAGCAGGATCTGCGGTTGGGATTCGTCTTCGTCATAGAGGGCCAGGTCAACCTGGCGGCCTTCGATTCGCAGTTCGGGCTGCAGCCCATCCGGCCACTCCCGCCGGCGGAACTCATCCCGGTCCGCCTCTACCCAGGCCCCGTCAACGAAGCGCAGGAAGCGAAAGGCCCGGGTGCTGAAATGGAGGCCGTATTCCGCCCCTTCAATCATGGCCCGGTCGGCAGCCAGTTGCAGCAGCGCCTCCAGCCGCTCCCGTTCTTCATCGGCGGGATCGTGCTGGCTGAGCCGGTCCACGGAGATCATGCCGATGGCCACCACCACCGAGATGATGACCATCACCACCATCACCTCGATCAGGGTGAATCCTCGGGACGCTGGGTGTCTGAAGTCCACCGTGTGGCTCAGTCGATATCCCAGTTGCCGATCACGGCGTCCACCCCTTCACCCCCTTCGCGGCCGTCGCGGCCAAGGGAATAGAGGTCGAATTCTCCGTGCTGACCCGGGTGGACATAACGATACTCGCGGCCCCAGGGATCGGTAGGCAGCCGATCCATGTAGCCGCGCCAGTTGACCGGCTCCGGGGAGCCACTGGGCTCACTCACCAGGGCTTCCAGGCCCTGATCGGTGCTCGGGTAGTTGTGGTTATCCATCCGGTAGAGCTGCAGCGCCTGCTCGATGGCACGGATATCCTGGCGAGCCTTGGCAATACGGGCCTCATCCGGACGGTCCATGATGCGGGGCATGACGATCCCGGCGAGAATACCGAGAATCACCACCACCACCATGATTTCAATGAGCGTGAACCCCCGATTACCGGAACGTTGCGACAAGGCGGCGAAACGATTGGACATGGCTGTTACCGATTCCTGTAAAGTCTGACGTTGGTACCCCGCCGCCGGCCCCGGACCCCCATGGGCCGCCGACGATGATTTTCACAAAGCGCCATGATAGCGCAGTTACGGGCCCCGGTGACTAGCCCCCGTATGCGGCCCTCCATGAAATTCGAGTGTTGCCGTCAGGCCGAGTTCCGCCTGGGGCAGGCCTCGCGCAAATCCCCCCGGCACGGCTATACTATTTGGCTT
>NZ_SLKM01000306.1:0-12137 GCF_007134575.1 Natronospira sp. | reverse complement strand
GGCGGCTTCTGGGAAGCACCCAGTTGCGCTTTTCACTGCGGGCCACCAGCATGCCCTTGTCCATGCTGTCCACAATACACATCAATTCGGCCTTGAAGGTGGCCTCAGGTTCCCGTCCATTCAATTCCGCATGCATGTTCTTCGCTGCCGCCTCCGCCTGCAGGTCAGCCATGTGCGCCTGCTTGGGCATCCAGTCCGGGCCCGGGAAGGATCCGGCATCGCCGGCGACATAGACCCGCTCGGCCCCTTCCACCCGGCAGAAGGCATCCGCCTTGAGCAGGCCACCGTCGGAACGGCCCAGTTCGGTGTTGTCGAACCAGGGGTTGCCGGTCATGCCCGGCATGAAAAGGATGAGGTCGGCCGGAAACTCGCCCCCCTCGGTGGTGACCTTGTCCTCCGTGAACCCCTTGAGCTTGTGCCCCAGATGAGTGTGAATGTCGCGCCGTTCCATCTCCGCAAGCAGCTTGCCCACGGCCTTTGGGCCAAGACGCTTTCCCGGCTGCGGTGCCGGCGAGAAGAAGGTCAGTTCGAAACGGTCCCGCCGCCCCTGCTTTCGCAGCAGACTGTCGATACCGAAAAGAAACTCGAACATGGGCCCGCCGCGCATGGCCTGGCCTTCCCTGGGATTGCCGGAGAAACCAAAGGCGATATGCCCTCCGTCCATGTCCTCCACCGCCTGCTTGATGCGCATGGCGGACTCAACCCCCTCGCAGGGGGTGATGGCATGCTCGATACCTGGCAATTTCTTGAGAAAACGCCCGCCGCTGCCGATCAGTATGGCATCGTTTTGCACCTCGCCATTGTCGGTGAGTAGCAGGCGACCACTTGGGTCAAGGCCAGTGGCACTACCCTGGTGATAGTGAATACGGTGGCGCCGGAAAAACCCCTCCAGCGGCCGAATGATATCCTCGGGCTGCCGCTGACCCGTGGGCAGCCAGATCAGACTGGGCAGGAAGACAAACTCCGGTCGCGGCGCCACCAGGGTGATTTCCGCCTCTCGATCCAGCCTGCGCAGGTGGCGGGCCGTGGTGAGAGAGGCAAACCCGCTGCCTACTACCGTGATCTTGTGGCTCATTGTTTCGAATCCTTCAGGGGTATCTTGACGGTGAAAGCACCGCGCAGGTCTCCAACCTCGTAGCCCCATGCTGCATCATGAGGGTAGCGATCATCCAGCACGTCCCTGACCGGCTCGGGAATCTGTTCGTCCGTGCCATGGCAGAGTAGACAGTTGCCCTGGACACCGATTCCACGCATATAGCGAAAATAGCGCTGATCACCTTCGGAAACCACTTCCGAATGATTGAGCTCGGGCACTGCCTTGCCGTCGGCACGTTGCCGTTCAAATTCATCCAGCACCTCACGCTCCCAGGCATCAGGCGTGCCCAAAAGCGGGTTGCGGACGCGTGTTCCCACCCGGCTCACCTGCCAGCCCTTCTCCAGGGAAAGCCGGGTCTTGATCGCCGGCGCATCGTCACGGCAGACCGAAATGGCCGCCACCGGACCATCTTCCTGCATGGCCTCCTGCAGGCGCCCGGCAAGTGTCTCGAACAATTCCACCGTCACGGCATGGGCATCGGCTTCCAAGCGGACTCGATCTTCGTCCTCCAGCCCTGCCTGGGCTAGCTGGGTGACTGCCAGCAAGGACACTCCGGAAACAACAAGGCTGATCCAGCGCATGGTAGCTACTCCTCCCGCTTGCCTTGGCGAATAACCGGGCAAGACTCTTTCGTCAGTGGAAAACACTATTATTTTAGGTTATTCTAATATTTATTCCAGTCAGGTCAAGTAAACAGGTGTAATTTTGTTGCAGTCAGGGAAAAAGGGAATCTGGCCCTTCCCCGATGCCAATTCACTCGGGCAAGACGCCATTGCAGGCCTGGTCATCGCTGCCATGCTGATCCCCCAGGGCATGGCCTACGCCCTGCTGGCCGGATTGCCGGCCCAGGTTGGCCTATATGCCTCTTTGCTGCCGACTGCGGCCTATGCCCTGTTCGGCAGCAGCCGCTACCTTGCCGTTGGCCCGGTGGCCGTGGTCTCCCTGATGGTGGCCACGGCCACCGCCTTGCTCTCCCAGCGCCACGGCCTTGACCCCGTGCCGGTTGCCGCCAGCCTGGCCCTGGCCTCGGGCGCCATTCTCATGCTCATGGGCCTGCTGCGGCTGGGCTTTATCACCCATTTCCTGTCCCGACCCGTGCTGCTGGGCTTCATGGGGGGTGTCGCGGTTCTGATCGGTCTCAGCCAGCTGCCCCATGCGCTGGGTATCCCCGTCGAGGTCCGGGAGCCGTTTGCCCTTGTCGGCGAACTGGCGGGTAACTGGCAGTCATTCAGCCTTCCCACTTTGCTCCTGGCCATCGGCACAGTTCTTCTGATTCGCCTGTTTTCCGGCCCACTGGCCCGGCTGCTGCAGCCACGGCTGCCCACCGCCGGCCTGATCGTCTCCCGCCTGGGCGCGCTGGCTGCGGTCGTTCTCGGGATCACGCTGGCATTGCACACCGGGCTGGGGGAGAGGACGGCCCTGGTTGGGGAGATTCCCCGGGGCCTTCCGAGCTTCGCCCTGCCCCCCATCGAATTGGCGTGGCTGATGGAACTGCTGGGCATGGCCTTTCTTATCTCACTGATTGGGCTCATGGAGAGTGTTTCGGTGGGTCGGGCCTTGGCAGCCCGTGACGGAGAGGACATCCAGCCCAACAGGGAATTACTCGGGCTGGGTGCGTCCAATCTGGTGGCAGGCCTGAGTGCGGCCTACCCGGTGACCGGTGGGCTGGCACGCACTCTGGTCGCCAGAGATGCCGGCGCGAAAAGCCCGCTGGCCGGTGTATTCGCAGCCGGCGGTGTGCTGCTTGCCCTACTGTTCGCCACCCCGGCACTGGCGATGCTGCCGCGCGCCATCCTGGCAGGGATCATTCTGCTGGCAGTGCTGCCGCTGCTGGATTTTGCAAGCATTCGCGATACCTGGCGCCATAATCGGCCGGACGCCACCGTGGCGCTTATCAGTTTCGCCAGTGTGCTGATTCTGGGGGTCGAGCTGGGTCTGCTCACCGGCCTGGCGGTATCCCTCGCCTTGCTGCTCTGGCGCATCAGTCAGCCCCATGTAGCGGAAGTCGGCCGCGTCCCGGGCACTGAACATTTCCGGAACATCCGTCGACACCAGGTGGAAACCCGGCCGGGCCTGAGCATGATCCGCGTGGATGAAAGCCTGCAGTTTCCCAATAGCCGATTTCTGCGGGACACCCTGCTTGAGCATCTGGACACGCATCCGGAAACAAGAGATCTGGTACTGGTCTGTAGTGCCATCAACGAAATTGACAGCACCGCACTGGAGACATTGGAGGAACTGGTGAGAAGCCTTGCAGCCCGGGGAATCAGGCTGCATCTGTCTGAAGTCAAAGGCCCGGTACTGGACCGCTTGCGGCGAGCCGGCTTCCCGGCGTTGCTCGCACCGGGAAGAATATTCTTCACCAACCAGGCAGCATTCGAGGAGATCGGCGCTGACAAGCCGCAGCAGGATCAGTCCGTGGCGCAGTAAAGCTCGTACAGTTTGCCCATCAGCTCCAGCACCTTGTCATCGGCAATCCGGTAATAAATGGTCTGGGATTCGCGCCGGGTCGCCACCAGACCTTCACGCCGAAAGCGGGCCAGATGCTGGGACAGGGCCGACTGGCTGAGAGGTACCTTTTCATTGATCTCCCCCACCGACCGTTCACCCTCTACCAGGGCGCAGAGGACCATCAGTCGATTCGAATTGGCGAGCGCCTTGAGCACCCGGGCGGCCTCGTCGGAGTGCTCCTCCATGTCTTTCATGCTGGGTAGCTGGTGGGCCAACTGGGATCCTTGAGCGGGCATGGGCGTTCACCATTTTGAGCAGGCGAAATAGCTAAATTAGAAGAACAGGATAACCTAATTTCCCGCCCTCTCCCAGACCGCCATTGACCCGCCCAGGCCGCAGGGCTAAAATGGCGCGCTTTCGGGCGATTAGCTCAGTGGGAGAGCACTGCCTTCACACGGCAGGGGTCGCTGGTTCAAGTCCAGCATCGCCCACCATTACGCAAAAAGGCCGGATCCGTTAGGGTCCGGCCTTTTTGTTTGTCCGCCAAACGGCTATATGGGAAGCTCTGATTTCCGGAAGGCCCCGGAGGCGATGATGGCGGATCACATGCGGGCGATGGTCTTTCACGGCCCCGGCCAGGCTCTGGTCCCGGAACGGGTACCGATGCCCCTCAGGCAGGCGCCGGATCAGGTGCTGCTGAAGGTGGAGGCCTGCGGCATCTGCCGCACTGACCTGCATATCCTCGACGGAGAGCTGGACCAGCCCCGCCTGCCCCTCATTCCCGGGCATCAAATCGTGGGCACGGTGGTCGAGGCCGGTCCCGATTGCGGAACACTCAAGGTCGGCGACCGGGTGGGGGTGCCCTGGCTGGGCCGGACCGACGGCTGCTGCCGCCATTGCCAGAAAGGCAGGGAGAATTTGTGCGAGGCGGCCGAGTTTACCGGCTACACCCTGGACGGCGGCTTCGCCGAATATACCCTGGCCCATGCCCCCTTCTGCTTTCCCCTGCCCGCCGATGTCGAGCCCGCGGACATCGCCCCCCTGCTCTGCGCCGGTCTGATCGGCTTTCGCGCCTGGCGCCTGGCCGGCGGCCGCGACAATCAACGCCTGGGGATTTACGGCTTTGGCGCCGCCGCCCATATACTCACCCAGCTTGCGGTCTGGCACGGCCAATCGGTCTATGCCTTCACCCGGCCCGGCGACGAGACCGGCCAGGCCTTTGCCCGGCAATTGGGTGCAGTCTGGGCCGGCGGCAGCGATCAGAGTCCACCAGAGATTCTTGATGCCGCCCTCATCTTCGCGCCAGTGGGTGAACTGATGATAACGGCTCTGGATCAGGTGAACCGGGGTGGGACGGTGGTCAGCGGTGGTATTCACATGAATGACATACCCGCCTTTCCCTACCACAAGCTGTGGCAGGAACGCAGCCTGAAGTCCGTGGCCAATCTCACCCGGGCAGACGGTCGTGATTTCCTCGCCCTGGCTCCAAGGATCCCCATCCGCACCGAGGTCACCACCTACCCCCTGGAACAGGCCAATCGCGCCCTGGACGATCTGCGTCACGGACGTTTCAGCGGCGCCGCCGTCGTGCTACCCGGCGCGGACACGGCGCCAGCGCCGTAAACTGAGCGACATCGGTCCGGCCGCTTGGCAGCTTCCTCCTTGACTGGTGTTATACCTGCGTATTACACTAAACCTCCATGCCGTCCACAAGCCCGCATCCGTGGACGATGCAACAAAGCAATGGAGCGATTTGCCATGACATGCAATCGGAGCCGTATCACACATCGAGTCCCTGTGCTCGCCATCGCCGGCCTGCTGGCCCTGCTTCCCTTCTCGCTCTCCGCTGAGACCGGGCGAGACATACAGAGCCATGAAGTACGCCTGTCCACGCCGGACCCAGAGGTCACCCTGGCAGGGACTCTGCGTCTGCCCGACAGTGCCCGAAACGGTATCGTGGTGCTGATGATCACCGGCAGCGGCGATCACAAGCGGGATGCCATCATCTCCGGCACCCCCCTGTTCCGACTCAAGGCCGAGGCCCTCGCTGCGGCCGGGATTGCCTCCCTGCGCTTGGATGATCGTGGCACGGGCGAATCCACCGGGCCCAGTACCCGGGCATCCACAACGGCCGATCGGGTAGTGGACATGCGTGCGGCACTGGACTGGTTGCGGGCCGGTGAGCTGGCCGAGTTCAGCCGCGTGGGCGTGATCGGACACAGCGAGGGTGCCGGCATCGGTGCTCGCCTGGCCGCTCAAACCAATCCCCCTGATTTTCTGATCCTGCTTGGCACGCCGGCTCTGCAAGGCAAGGAGGTTTGGGTGGATCAACAGGTGGCCGGCTTCCGGCAATCAGTGGGGATTGAGGCCCCGGAGATACTGGCCCAGGTGGAGGCACACATGCGTGAAGCCGCACGCCTTTCCATAGCCGGCGCTGCCCCGGAAGCCATGCAGGAAAATACCATTGCCCTTTTTGCACTGGGCGGCATTGATGTCAACGCCGAAGAGAACAACCACATGCTGGAAGGCTTCACCAGCCGGATGGCGGATCGCTGGATGCGTCATTTTCTCGCTGACAACCCGGCACAAGCCCTGGCCGCCACCCGGGTCCCGGTGCTGGCCATCTACGGCAGCCATGACCGCCTGACCTCGGCCGCTGCCAATGCAGGCCCACTGGTCGAGGCCTTGGTGACCGCCGGCAACCCGGATTTCACGGTGCAGATCATGCCGGACCAGGACCATTTCTTCCTGCGCGCACCCGGCAGGCCGGTCGGTGAACACGCCTTCGGTGAAATGGAATTGCCCACAGAAGTCATGAGCACCGTCATCGCCTGGCTTCGGCGTAATCCAGGCCCTTGAAAGCAGGAGGCAACACCACACTGTCTGAGGGACTCTCAATGCCGCATCCCGGACAGCCGAGGTCCGGCATGGGTCTAACAAGGAATTCAGATCCACCGATGACGGTGGTCAACACCTTCCTCACCTGAAACTCGCAAGCTGTCTTACGTCCTGGAGAAGGACTGATTCAGGCATACCGAGGAGGTACCGATATGAGAATGCTGACCACACCACGCCGCAGCTGGATTCCCAGTCTGGATGCGGATTTCGATCGTTTGTTTGACCGTTTCTCACCCATGACCAGCCGCACTGACGAAGCGCTGGGCATGGCGGAATGGAACCCTGCCGTGGATATTCGCGAGGAAGCGGACCGTTTCCTGGTACTCGTGGACATTCCCGGCGTGGCGCCCGAGGAAGTGGACATTACCCTGGAGGGCGGCCTGCTCACCATCAGCGGGGAGCGCAAGGAAGAAAAGTCCACCGGCGACGAGCACTATCGCCGCTCGGAGCGTTTCCACGGCAGTTTCTTCCGGCGTTTCAGCCTGCCGGATACCGCAGACGCCAGCCAGGTGAGCGCGCGCTCGGACAAGGGCGTGGTGGAGATCACCATCCCCAAGACGAAGAAGGCTCGCGCCAACCGGATTCCGATCAAGAGCTGAAAGCGATCAGTTGGGAGTCACAACAGCAGAGGGCCCCGGTTTACATGCCGGGGCCCTTTGCATGGGAATACCTGAAATCAGCAGTGCCCTACTTGAGAACAAAGGTCACACGCATATCCACGCGATAGCCGCTGATCTTGCCGTTCTCCACGGTGACCTTCTGCTCGGCCACCCAGGCCCCCTTGATGTTATCCACCGACTTCGATGCCTTGTCGATGCCCTGGCGGATGGCATCCTCAAAGCTGTCATTGGACGTGGCGCTGATCTCGATGATTTTTGCAACGCTCATGGCTGGACTCCTTCCAGATGCGGATCAGTTTGGAGTTCCAGTGTGCTGCGCGCGGCCCGGGCAGGTCTTGACCGCAGTCATCGGATCGGCGCATTGACGAGAACCGCCATGTTGATGACGGCCGTCAATGTCAGCCGACGACCGATTTTGCAGAATCGGTGCCCCACTCCCAGCCACGGACAGGATAGCCATGAACCGCAAACACAACCGGGGAAACTCCCACGCCGACGACAGCTTCGTGATGGCCTGTCCGGAGTGTGGACGGCCGCTGATGCTGTCCACCGGCGATCTCGAAGTCGGACATGAGATCGAATGCAGTCACTGCCATCACTCGCTTTACCTCGACACCGCCACCATGCCCGGCCGCGGCGGCCGCTACTGGACCCTGGTGAGTCAGGAGGACAACCGGCATGAGCGTTGATATCGACAAGGAGACGGAACAGGTCAGCCTGGACGTGAATCTCGACAATGTCTGTCGCCTGATTCAGCTCGCGCGGGTGTTCCATGCCCAGGAAGCCGTGGTCATCCCCGAAGAACCCGGCAGCCCCTCCGATGACTGGCCCACCCAGATCCTGGCCGCCCATACGGGTGACCAGAGCCTGAACGAGTTCCGCAGCATCATCGACGATCTGGACAGGAACCAGCAGGTGGAAGTAGTGGCCCTTTTGTGGATGGGCCGAGGTGACTACGAACCGGAAGACTGGTACAGCCTGCTGAGTGATGCCGACGCCGAGTGGACCGACTACACGGCCGACTACCTGATGGCCCATCCCATGCTACCGGATCACCTCACGGACGGCCTGGACATGCTCGGATACCACTGTGACTGAAGCAAGCAGGAACCGCCGTGGGCTACTGATTCCGGTTAACCATTTACGCCACCTGTTGACGGCAGTCATCACCTCAGGCAAAACCAGGCCCTAGTCTGCCCACATAACCTATCATCAGGGCAGCACCATGAAGTCATCACGCCATCAGACACTGAATATCACGGTGGGAGGCGTCACCCTGCCCGCCCTGCTGGAACGGCCCGACCCCGCGCTGGGCCTGGTGCTTTTCGTCCACGGCAGCGGCAGCAGCCGCTTCAGCCCCCGCAACCAGCAGGTGGCCCGGCAGCTCAATGAACAGGCCTTATCCACCCTGCTGTTCGACCTGCTGAGTGAAGCGGAACATGAACAGGACAAGCTGGATGGCCGATTCCGTTTTGATATCGATCTGCTCAGCGCCCGTCTGCTGGCGGTGCTGGACTGGTTGCGGCGGGAGCCGAAGCTGGCCGCGCTGCCGGTGGGACTATTCGGCGCCAGCACCGGCGCGGCCGCAGCCCTGATTGCGGCTGCGGAACGGCCACGACAGGTCCGGGCGGTGGTGTCCCGGGGTGGCCGGGTCGATCTGGCCGGCGACGCCCTGGGCCGGGTCCGGGCACCGGTACTGATAATCATCGGTACCCTCGATAGGGAGGTCTATCGACTCAGCCGCACAGCCTCGCGCCAGATCACCACAGACTACGAGCTGCGCCTGATTGCCGGCGCCGCTCACCTGTTTGAAGAACCGGGCAAGCTGGAGGAAGTGGCCCAGGCCGCCGCGGCATGGTTTCTACGTCACCTTCCCGAGCCCGAGGCCGAGGCACGGCCCCGCCCGGCAGTCACGGGCACTGGACCCAGGGACACGCCGCAATGATGACAAACAGTGTGGAAGCCTTTGAACAGGCATTCTATGCCATGCCAGACGCCCACTGCGGATACGAATTCCCCATTCGCGGCGTCGTCGCTTCCGATCCAGAACAGGGGGGTGGTATCCGCCGGACCATCAGCAGGTGCGGCGCAATACCGGTTTGACCAGAGCCACTCCGCCAGTTGCTGTTCGGCTTCAGCTGCCTTGTTCACCCTCAGACACCCCCGCCCGTCATCTCGGGAACCGCTCTTCACAAGCTTGCACCGCCTCGGGTGACGAACCATTGACCATGGTCACCACCCCCCTGCTCCGCCACTCCTAGCATGGAACTCTCCAGCAGTGGGAGCGGAAGCATGTTCGAACTATTCGAGAATCGAGAACAGGCCGGACGGGCCCTGGCCGCGGCCCTGGCGCATCATCGCAATGACCCGGATCTGCTGGTAATGGGGCTGGCCCGGGGGGGCATGCCGGTGGCTGCCCCCATTGCCCGTGAACTGGGGGCGGAACTGGATGTGCTTATCATCCGAAAGATCCGCGCACCGGGTCACCCGGAGCTGGCCATCGGTGCGGTGGGTCCCGACCGGGTGCGTGTACTCAACGACGACATCATCGCCCACCTGGGCATCTCGGCCACCGCCCTCGTTCACGCTACCCATAAGGCCCGCGAGGAACTTGCCGAACGGGAGCAACGCTATCGTCTTCACCGGCCCGCAAGTCCGGTAAAAGGCCGGACCGTACTTATCGTCGACGATGGCCTGGCCACCGGCGCCAGTCTGGAAGCGGCCATTGCCTGGGCCCGGGAAGCCAAGGCTGGAAAGGTGATTGCCGCAACCCCGGTGGCGGCGGCTGAAGCCCATCAACGTCTGGAAAAGAAAGTGGAGGAATTTGTCACGCTCAAGACCCCCTGGGATTTCCAGGCCGTGAGCCGCTGGTACCGGGTCTTCGATCAGACCAGCGACGACGAAGTTGCCGCCCTGCTTGAACAGCTCGGCCCCCTTGCGACTGACAAGCCGGGTAACGACGTCGGCCATCGCAATTGTCATTGAGAGGAGCCACCATGATGTTACAGAACGGTCCCCTATTGGATTATCCGCTTGCCATCACAAGCCATGGCACCCAATTGAATGCCAGTTTGTCACTTCCTTCGACATCGTCAGGACTCGTGATTTGCCTGCGTTCTGATCAGACCGGCAAGGCACGGGAACGCAGTCTGTGCGAGGGTCTCAATGCCCAGGGTCTCGCCACCCTGGCCCTGAATACCCTGACCGAAAATGAACAGGAACAAGCGCCGTCCCAGGCCTGGCATCGCTTCAATATCCCGCGTCTGGCACGGCGCATTACCGCCGCGCTGGACTGGCGCGGTGATGAGCCTCGTCTGTCGTCCTTGCCAACCTACCTGCTCGCTACCGGCAACAATGCCGCGGCCAGCCTGGTGGTAGCTGCCCGTCATCCCCATCGTATTCAGGCAGTGATCTGCCGTAGTGGACGACCGGACCTTGCAGGCAGCCATCTGGCCCGGGTTCATGCCCCCGTGCTATTTGCCGTCGGTGAGCGTGATTCGGCCGGACGTTCCGCCATGCAACGGGCGGTTTCACAAATGCGCTGCTCCTATCGTACGGCCCTGTTCGCGGAGGTGGGCGCACAGTTCCAGGAGTCCGATGCCTGGCCTACCTTCATCGAGCTTTCCAGCCAGTGGCTGCTGACCCAATCTCGGCTGCCGATGCCGGCCCAACCCTACGCCCGGCATTCACTGATATTCCTGAACCAGATGGAAGAAACGGAGGCTAGTCACTGATGAAAACCGGTCAAGCCTGTATTCGCAGCGTGGTCTGTATCGATCAGGAGGCTTCCATCCGCGAGGCGGCCCGACTGATGCGCGAGCATCATGTCGGCGACCTCGTCATCCTCGGCAGCGGCCGGGGTCGAAGCCCGGCGGCGGGCCTGACAGGACGGAAAGACACAGGTGAAGCATGCAGATGTTGATCGGTGATATCGGGGGCACCCGAGTGCGCCTGCGCCTGCTGGAATCGACGGCCGGGGGCTGGCAGATTCGGCATGAATCCATTCGTCGCAGCCAGGCCTTTGAGAGCCTGGAGCATGCCCTGCGCGGCTTTCTTGAGGAGTTGTCCCGGACTGAACGGGCCAATGTGCGCGAAGCCTGGCTGGCGGTGGCGGGGCCGGTTGCCAATGGTCGGGTGCGGTTTACCAACCTGCCCTGGGAGAGCGAGGCGCATTTGCTGGAAACCGCGCTCAAACTGCCCAGCGTTCACCTGGTCAATGACCTGGAGGCCCTGGCACACGCCCTGCCCCATATTCCCCAAAGGCAATTGATCCCCATTCAGAAAGGTCATGCGGACAGCGGGCCGCGCCTGCTGATCTCCGTCGGTACCGGGTTGGGTGTGGCGAGCTCGTTTACGGAAGCGGATGGGATCCGCGTGCTGCCATCCGAGGGAGGTCACAGTGACTTTGCCAGCCAGACAAGGGAGCAGCATGCCCTGTGGAAATCCCTGTCGGAACAATATGGTCATGTCAGTTACGAGCGGCTTCTGTCGGGTTCTGGGCTGGTAAAGATCTACAAATACCACTGCGACCGCTACGCTTGTCCGCCCTTTGATGGCCATGTCCTGACCGAAGACCCGGCACCACTGGTCTGTCAGCGGGCCGAAAACCGTGAGGATAAGGCCGCCACCGCAGCCATTGCTTGCTTCAGCGAGATTCTTGGTGCGTTCGCCGGCAATGCCGCCCTGTTCAGTCTGGCCACCGGCGGCGTCTACCTGGTGGGCGGCCTACTTGCCCGCTTGCAGCCCTTCCTCTCCGACCATCGATTCATTCAGGCCTTCCAACGCAAAGGCCGCCTGCAGACTTTGATGCAGACAATCCCCATCCATGCCGTCACGACAGCTGAACCGGGGCTGGAAGGTATCACGCAACTGGCGACAAGATACCACAGCCTTGCAAGCGCCAGTCGGCACACGGGCGCGCAAGGATTACCCCGGGAATCCGAGGTGCATGCCGGGGGCTATCATCGCCAACCTTGAGTGGCCCCGTCATTCCCGGGCCTCAGTCGAGGCCTTCCACACCTTGGCGGAGTCCGGTAGCGAAATCAGGGCACGATGGTGTTCGCCGAGATAGG
>NZ_SLKM01000061.1:0-3169 GCF_007134575.1 Natronospira sp. | reverse complement strand
GGATTCGCCAGCGCACGGCCTTGTGTAACCAGGTCCGCGGCCTGTTGGCCGAATACGGGATCGTACTGCCCCAGGGGATAGCGACCGTGCGTCCCTGAGCAAGGCCACCGGAACCTGGGCCGGAACGCACCCCCGTCACCGACTTCGAAGGGCACTATCCCAACCCACTACTCTCATCCAACCCCAAAGCCAGATTCATGTTCTGCACCGCCTGCCCGGCCATCCCCTTGATGAGATTATCCAGCGCCGCCATCACCACCACCTGACCATCCCTCACCGCCAGGCCCAGATCACAGGCATTGGTGCCGATCACCGAATGTACTCGCGGCAAGTCGTCAACTAGTCGGATAAAGCGCCGTCCCTCATAGCTGGCCTGGTAATGCCGGCGCAGGCTTTCCTCGTCCATACCCGGTAGATAGGCCTGCACGGTAATGAAGATACCCCGCACCATCGGTGCCGAATGAGGCACAAAGCCCAGCTTAAGAGCATGGCCACCCTGGGCGGCCAGGGCACGGCGGATCTCGGCCTCGTGCTGGTGTTGCAAGGGCTTGTAGGCACGGAAATCATCGGCCCGTTCCGGGTGATGGGTGGTGGCGCTGGGATGGACCCCCGAGCCGCTGGAGCCGGTCACACCCGTGATGGCCAGCCAATCGGGGCTGGCCAGTTCCAGCAGGGGCTTCAAGGCCAGCTGCACGGCGGTGGCAAAACAACCGGGGTTGGCAATGCGCCGGGCACCGCGCAGGGCCTCGGCCTGATGCTCGCTCAAACCATATACCCATTGGCCCAGTGCCTCCGGTACCGGATGGGGCTGGCCGTAAGCCACCTGGTAGGCCTGGGCATCACCGAGGCGAAAGTCACCGGACAGATCAACGACGGTCGTCCGCGACAGCAGTTCACGATCGGCCAATGCCGCCGAGAAGGCGGACCAATCGCGCGCCAGAGAACCATTGGGCTGGGCCGAGAAGATGACCGGATAGTCGCTCGCGGCCAGGGTGTCGAGATCGGGCTTGGCGAGAAACTCGCCCTCGACAAAGCCCCGCAGCCGGGGGTGGGCGGCATGCCAGGGCTGGCCGGCATGGGAGCGGGAGACCGCCTGGACCTCGCCGACCGCGGGATGGGCATGCAGAATACGCAACAGTTCCCCACCACCGTAGCCGGCCGCACCCAGGAGCAGGGCCGTAATCGGCCTGTTCGCCTGCCCCGCCATCAGGCCACCTGCCGCTCAGCGGCCCGCTCGCGAAGGCGGGCGAGGATATGATCCACCAGGCCCGCGCCATCCTGGCGGGCATTGTGGGCGGCAAGCCCCAGGTGATCGTGGATGAAACGCAGGCCGACGGCATTGTCGGTGGCCGGCCCTGTCACCACATCGGTCTCGATGCCGAAAGTGGTTCGCAGGTAATCCACCCCGCCGGCGACCCCCACCGGGTCATTGGCGCAGAAGACAAAGGCCGCGGCGAGTGCGCGTAATTCCGGGTCGGCCAGAATGGATTGCACCCCGTATTCGCCCATCACGCCATCGCCGGTCTCGGCCACGATCACATCGGGCCGATATTCGCCCAGGGCCGAGAACACCCGGTGGCTCAAGTCCGCGGCATTGCCCGGATCGGTGCCGACCGCGCCGGCATCGGTGAAATCCATCACCCAGGCGGCACCATAATCCCGCATCTCGAGAATGTCGCGCAGGGCCGAGATGCCGGTGAGCTTGCAGCCGGCCACCTTCAGCCCGGTCTGGCGCAGGCCCTTGATCAGGCGGGTGGCGGCAGCGGTCTTGCCGGAGTTCATGCAGGTCCCGGCCACATAGACCACCGGGCAGTCGGGTAGCCCGCCATCGCCGCCGACCCCGTGGGCGGCGACCCGGGCCGGTACCCCGCGCCGGGACTGGAAGTCCGGATAGACCATGACCTGGCCGAGCACCTCGAGCTCGAAGGGCGGACCCACTTCCGGGTTGTGGGAAATGCAGTCGCCGATCACCCCGCCCAGGTTGAGCAGTTGCAGGTGATCGCCGGCCATGACCTGCGTCGGCATGCGGCCTTCATAGCCATGCAGGGCATTGCGATGCCCCAGGGCACCGACGATGAGGTCACCGGCGTTGACCTGGTTGAGCCGGCCGAAGACATCTTCGAGCACGTTGTAGCTGTTCTTGTCATTGAGCACCCGCGCGGCAATCACCGAGCCGGGCTCCACCACGATCTCCCGCGACAGGGTCAGGGCACGGTCCAGGCCCAGGTTGCGGGTGACGGAGGCGATCTTGTCCACTTGAATACGCATGTTGCTGACTCTGGTTGGTCTCGCGCAAAGGCGCAAAGACGCAAAGGAAAACCAATTTGGGCTTGGGACGGGGCGGCGACATGGCTCACCCCTGACCCCTCACTCCTTACCCCTAACCACACTTCAGCCCTCGCAGCGGAGACTGTGCCTCCTGTGCCTCCTGGGCCGCCTGCCCCGCCAGGCGCTGGCCCACCCCATACACCCGCGCAAAGCCGCGGGCATCGTCACCGCTCCAGAGGTGATTGGCCTCGCCGTAGGCTGCCGTGTTGGCGTCCATGAGCGAGTAGGGTGAACGCTGACCAAGCACGGTCACCGCGCGCGGATGCAGGCGCAGGCGGACCTCGCCGCTGACCCGGGCCTGGCTGTGTTCAAGAAAGGCTTCCAGATCCCCCAGCAGGGGGTCGTAGGCCTGGCCTTCATGAATGAGGCTGCCGTAGAGGTCGCCGAGCTGGGATTTCCAGAACAGCTGCTTGCCCGACAGCACCAGTTTCTCCAGCTCCCGGTGGGCGGTGATCAGCAACAGCGCGGCACCGGCCTCGAATCCCACCCGGCCCTTGATGCCGAGAATCGTGTCGCCCAGGTGCACGCCGCGACCGATGCCAAAATGCTCGGCCATGACCGCCAGCTCATCGATCAGGGCCACCGGCGCCAGGGCTTCGCCATCAAGGCTCACCGGCACGCCTTGCTCGAAGGCGATGATCAACTCCCGGCTCTCGTCCGCCCGCGCCGCGGGCGCGCCCCCCGGCCAGGCGGATTCAGGCAGTTCCGGCCAGCTGTCCAGGGTCTCGGCACCGCCCACGGTGGTGCCCCAGAGCCCGGCATTGACCGAGTAGGTCCCGGTGGCCGGCGGGACCTCGATGCCGTGGGCGGTGAGGTAATCCACCTCCTGCTGGCGAGACAG
>NZ_SLKM01000066.1:0-3172 GCF_007134575.1 Natronospira sp. | reverse complement strand
TGGGCCGCATGCCCTCGGCGGTGGGTTACCAGCCCACCCTGGCCGAGGAAATGGGTCAGCTCCAGGAGCGAATCACCTCCACCAAGACCGGTTCCATTACCTCCGTGCAGGCCGTTTACGTGCCGGCGGATGACCTGACCGACCCGTCCCCGGCCACCACCTTTGCTCACCTGGACGCCACCGTGGTGCTGTCCCGTGACATCGCCTCCCTGGGTATCTACCCGGCCGTGGATCCGCTGGACTCCACCTCCCGTCAGCTCGACCCGCAGGTGATCGGTCAGGAACACTATGACACCGCCCGTGCGGTGCAGGGTGTGCTGCAGCGCTACAAGGAACTCAAGGACATCATCGCCATTCTCGGCATGGACGAACTGTCCGAAGACGACAAGCTGGCCGTGTCCCGGGCCCGGAAGATCCAGCGCTTCCTGTCCCAGCCCTTCTTCGTGGCCGAGGTCTTCACCGGCATGCCCGGTCAGTACGTGTCCTTGAAGGACACCATCAAGGGCTTCAAGGCGATCGTGGAAGGCGAGTGCGATGACCTGCCCGAGCAGGCCTTCTACATGGTCGGCACCATTGATGATGCCCGCGAAAAGGCCCAGAAGCTCTAAGGAGCCCTGACTCATGTCCAAGACCATTCGCGTCCACATCGTCAGCGCCGAGTCGGAGATCTGGGAAGGGGAAGCCGAGATGGTCTTCGCCTCGGCCGAGCAGGGCGGCATGGGCATCGCGCCCCGCCACGCCCCCCTGCTTACCCGGCTTGAGCCCGGCGAGGTCCGGGTACGCAAGCCGGGCGGCGAAGAGATGGATTTCTACGTCTCCGGCGGCATCCTCGAGATCCAGCCCCATCTGGTGAGCATTCTCGCCGACACCGCCGAGCGTGCCGCGGATCTCGACGAGGCCGCCGCCATTGAGGCCAAGCGCCGTGCCGAAGAGGCCATCGCCAACCGCAAGGGAGATGTGGACATCTCCCGCGCCCAGGCCCAGTTGGCCGAAGCCGCTGCCCGCCTCAAGCTGGTTCAGAAGCTCAAAAAGAAAAAGAGCTGAGGGACCCGCACCGGAACGAAAAAAGCTGTGCCAGCCGGCACAGCTTTTTTTTGGTCACCCCGAAACGTTCCCCAACCGCTCAGCCTGCCCCCTGTAGGCGCGGATTCATCCGCGCAATGGCCAAAATCCGCCGCCCCACCCCATTTCATGAACACGCTCAGAACACGGCAAACGGGCATTCAATGAAACGGTGGACCCAGTCAGCGGGTTGACCGTCGAATTCCGGCCATTGCGCGGATGAATCCGCGCCTACAGGGGGTTTCAATGAGCGTGGTAGGGGGCGTTGGGCAAGGCGCAGATTGGGCCAGCTACACCGAAATAAGATAAACTGCGCCCCCATGAAACTCTCAGTCGTCATTCTTGCTGCCGGCCGGGGCAAACGCATGCGCTCCCGGCTGCCGAAGGTGCTCCAGCCCCTGGGCGGGGTTCCTATGTTGGGCCACGTCCTCGAAGGCTGTGCCGCCCTGAATCCTGACCAAACCCTGGTGGTGGTTGGCCACGGGGGTGACGCGGTGCGCTCGGCCTTTGCAGACGAAGCCATCGTCTGGGTGGAGCAGGCCGAACAGCTGGGCACCGGGCATGCCGTGGACCAGGCCCTGCCAGAGATTCCCGACGATCACGTGGTGCTGGTCCTCTACGGCGACGTGCCTCTCGTAAGCGAGGCGACTCAGCGCCGCCTGGCCGAGGCGGCCGGCGATGCGGTGGCGGTACTCACCGCCGAGATGCCCGACCCCAGTGGCTATGGCCGTATTCTCCGTGATCAGAGCGGGGCGGTGACCGGTATCGTCGAGCACAAGGATGCCAGCCCCGAGCAGCGAAAGATCCGCGAAATCAACACCGGCCTGCTCGCCGCCCCCGCCAGGCAGCTCAAGGACTGGTTGGCGCGGGTGGATGCCGATAACGCTCAAGGCGAGTATTACCTCACCGATATCATCGCTATGGCCGCCGACGAGGGTTTTCCGGTGAAAGGCATTGCCAGCCAAGTTCCCGGCGAAATCCAGGGCATCAACAACCGTACTCAACTGGCCGAGGCCGAGGCCATCCTTCGCCATCGGCGAACGGAAGCCCTGATGGCCGACGGAGTCACCCTCGCCGACCCCAGCCGGGTGGATGTCCGTGGCAGCCTGCGATGTGGCCAGGATGTCTTCATCGACGTCAATACGGTATTCGAAGGCGAGGTGGTCCTGGGTGACAACGTTCGCATTGGCCCGGGCTGCGTGATCCGCAATAGTTGCTTGTCGGCCGGCACCGTCGTGGATGCCCACTGCGTGCTGGAATCCATGGAAGCGGGTGAACAGGCCCGCATCGGCCCCTTCGCCCGCCTGCGCCCAGGCACCCGCCTCGGTATCGGCACCCGGATCGGGAATTTCGTGGAAACCAAGAATCTCTCCCTGGGCGAGAGATCCAAGATCAACCACCTGAGCTACGTGGGTGATGCCAGGGTGGGCAATGACGTTAACGTGGGCGCCGGGACCATCACCTGCAATTACGATGGAGCCAACAAGCACCAGACCGTGATCGAGGACGGCGCCTTCATCGGCTCCGACACCCAGCTCGTGGCGCCGGTGACCGTGGGCCGTGATGCCACTATCGGCGCCGGCTCCACCATCCGCAAGGATGCGCCCGCCGGCGAACTGACCTTGTCCCGGAGCAAGCAGACCACTATTAAGGGCTGGAAGCGCCCGGTCAAACGGGAGGAGTAAGGAGCAAGGAGCAAGGAGTAACGAGTAAAGCGGAATTGCTTGCTCCTTACACCTTGCTCCTTCCCCAGGAATGCCCTGGTACCTATGGTTGGTGGCGCACGCCACCAATAAGCAGCCAAGCAACAGGACGATCAAACAATGTGCGGAATCGTTGGAGCCGTTGCCGAACGTGATGTGGTCCCCATCCTGCTGGAGGGGCTGCGTCGGCTTGAATACCGCGGCTACGATTCCGCCGGCCTGGTGGCACTGGATGAAGCGGGTGAGCTGCGTCGTGCCCGTGAGGTGGGCAAGGTCGAGGCCTTGACCGCCAGTCTGGAAAAACGCCCCATCCATGGACGAATGGGCATTGCCCATACCCGCTGGGCGACCCATGGTGCACCCGCCGAACGGAACGCCCATCCCCAATTCTCCGGCGACCAGCTGGC
>NZ_SLKM01000282.1:0-34124 GCF_007134575.1 Natronospira sp. | reverse complement strand
CAGGCGCCAGCCCATCTGCTCGGCAATCTCGAAGCCCATGGTCTTCTTGCCCTCCACGCGGCCCGGCTCTCGGAAGGTGGCGAGATTGAAGCTGCCGTCACGGTCGGCCATGGCCTGGGCGCGCTGGCCACAGTCATCAATCAGTCCGTCCACCAGCTCCACGCGGGCTGCGTGGGCACGGGCCTCGACCTGGAAGGAGCGGGGCACATCCGCGGGCATGAATACGGTCAGGGGCAGTCCGGCCCGGGCAGCGTAGGCCGCCGCCGCACAGGCGGCGTTGCCGGCACTGGGCACCACCAGACTGCCGGCACCCAGGGCCTTGGCCCGACCGATGGCCACGGCCATGCCCCGGGCCTTGAAACTGGCAGTGGGATTGGCCGACTCATCCTTGATCCAGGTGGGGCCGCTGTTCAGCCATTCACCGATACCTGTGGGCAACAGGGGGGTATCACCGGCCCCCAGCTCGAAGCGCCCCGCCTCGGGCACCGGAAGCAGGCCCGCCCACCGCCACAGGCCTCGGCCGGCATCGGGAATCCGATCGGCACGGGCACGGGCGGTGTCATAGACCGCGAGCAATGGCCCGCCACAGGCCCGGCAGGTCCCGATCAGTTGATCCGTGGGGGCCGGGGCCGCGCAATGGCCGCATTCCAATCTGTCCAGGGCGGAATCGCTCATTTCCACTTCCAACAATGGTTTCCGGACCAGGCATTATCGCCAGACTGACTCCCGGATGACAGCCTTGATCCGCGCGCGGTGGCCAGTGTCTTGCTAGACTGCGCGCTGTTGCCGTATCCGACAGGGGAGACAATCATGAAGGGAATGCCACGAAGCATTGCTGCATTGAGTCTGGCCGCGGTGTTCGCACTGCTGGCTTGCGAGGCCGATCAACCGCGGGCGGACAAGATGCTGATCAATGGCAACATCCACACCCTTGATCCCGATCAGCCCCGGGCCGAGGCAATCGCCATTCGAGGCAACCGCATCCTGGCGGTGGGCAGCCAGGAGGGCCTGGCCGCCCACCTGGGCGAGGATACCCGTCTGGTGGATCTGGGCGGCGCGACCGTGGTGCCGGGCCTGGCCGACGCCCATGTCCATCTGGCCGGCATCGGTGAGCGGGAGCTGGGCCTGGACCTGGCCGGCATCGACAGTCTGGAAGGCTTTCTCGACGCGGTCGCCGATGCCGTTGACGAGCGCGAGGACGGTGAATGGGTGGTTGGCCGCGGCTGGCTGGAGACCCATTGGGACCCGCCGAGCTTCCCTGGTCGCAAGGATCTGGATGCGATTGCCCCCGACAACCCGGTCTGGCTGACCCGGGCCGATGGTCACGGCAGTGTGGCCAACAGCATGGCCCTGGAAATGGCCGGGGTGGGCGAGGAAACCGCCATCCCCGAGGGCGGCGACATCCTGCGCGACGAGGATGGCCAGCCCAGCGGCATGCTGCTGGGCCGGGCCCAGTGGTTGGTGGCCCAGCATGTGCCGGAACCGGAGGCACCGCTGGCCGAGCGACTGCGCCTGGGTGCCGAACGCAGTCAGGCCATGGGCTGGACCCAGGTTCATATTGCCAGTGGGGATTTTGAGGAAGTCGAGACCCTGCGGGAGCTGTTCGCCGACGGCAGTCTGCGGCTGCGGATCAATCAGGCCCTGCGCGGACCGGGGGAGGACGCCCGCCGCCTGGTCAGTGAAGGCGGCGTCACCGGACTCTATGAGGGCCGCTACAGCCTGCGGGGTGTCAAACTGGCGGCGGACGGCGCCCTGGGCTCGGGTGGTGCCGCCCTGCTGGAAGACTACGAGGATCGGGATGGCCGGGGCTATCTGCAGTTCCAGCGGGAAGAGGTGATTGAGCTACTGGAAGACGCCCTGCGCAATGGGGTTCAGGTCTGGACCCATGCCATCGGTGATCGGGGCAACCGCTTTGCCCTGGACCTGTATGAGGAGGTATTCGACAAGGTCGGTCCGGAGGAACGCGGCATCGCCGAGCCCCGCTGGCGGATCGAACATGCCCAGGTACTGCATGAGGACGATCTGCCGCGCTTCGCCGAACTGGGGGTGATCCCCTCCATGCAGCCCTCCCACGCCATTGGTGACCTCCACTATGCCCACCGTCGGGTGGGTGTCGAACGACTGCGTCATGCCTACGCCTGGCGGGATCTGATCGACAGCGGCGTACCCATCGCCGGTGGATCCGATGCGCCGGTGGAAATGGGCGATCCCCGAATCGAGTTCTATGCCGCCGTCAGTCGTCGCGACCTGCAGGGCCATCAGGACGAGCACTGGTACCCTGAACAGGCCGTCAGCCGGGAAGAGGCGCTCAAGATGTTCACCCTGTGGCCGGCCAAGGCAGCCTTCGAGGAGGATGTGCGCGGCACGATCGAAGCGGAGAAGTACGCCGACTTCACGGTCTTCGCCGATGACATCATGCAGATTGAAACTGCCGAGATTCTCGAAACCACCGTCACCATGACCGTGATTGGTGGTGAGATCGTCTATCGGGCCGAAGACTAGGCCAGGGAAACCGGCCCGGCTCGCCCTGCGTGTGGCGAGCCGGGCCGGATCAGGCGCTGATTCCGGTGATGCGCAGCAGGGCCCTGGTCTCGGTGATCGGGGAAAAACCCAGGTATTCGTAGCGGATACCCGCCGCGTCGGCAAAGCGTTGCCAGGCCCGATACTGACCATCCTGCCAGCCGGGGTAGGCCAGATAATCACCGAACAAGAGCACGGTGCCGGACTGCATTCGGGGCTTGAGCAGCTCCAGCACCTGTTCGGTGGAGCTGGCCAGGGCGCAGTCCATGTGAACGAAGCTCAGCAGACCGTCGGTCTCGGCCAGAAACGCGGGCAGGGTCTGCTGGAAAAGCCCGGTATACAGACGGGCATTGTTGGCCAGATGCGTCGGCCCGCCCGGCGCCGCCTGGCTGCCGGCCCGAAAGACACCCTCGCTGTCCGGCAGGCCCTGGAAGCTATCAAAACCGTGAACCGTGCCCTGGCTCCGAACCGCAATCTGGTTCAGGCTGCGCCCATACTGAACACCGAACTCCAGGATCAGCCCATCTTCCGCCTGGGCGGCCAGGCCCGTTTCCAGCATGGGCACCGGAGTGGTAAACCAGCGGGCATCGGGACCATGGTCCCGGGCATAGCGCATTGACTCCACACGGGCCGGCCATCCCCCGCCGTCGGGCAGGTCCCGGATCAGGGCCTCGGCCCCGGCGTCGTCGCCCTGAAGCAGGGCAATCCCGGCCAGTGCGGTCTGGCGCAGGGGATCCCCTTCCTTACCCGCGCCACGAATGCGCTCGGCACTGCCCGCCAGGTCATCGTGATCGAAGCGATAGATCGCCGCCAGCAGCTCGGCCTGGTCTCCCAGGGGCAGTCGTTCCAGCACCCAGATGGCATGCTCATCCCGCCCCAGGGCGACATAGGCCCGGGCCAGGGCGATGGAAATCTCGTGGACCTGGGGCGCATTGTCCGCGGCGTATTCGAAATGCTCCAGTGACTGCTTGTATTGGCCGGCCCCCCAACAGGCCTGGGCCAGGCGGTATTGCTGGTCGGGCGACAGCGGTCTTGGGAGCTTATCGAGAATATCCAGGGCCTCCGGATAGCGGGCCAGGCGAAGGCCCAGATTACCCACCGCGTAACGAAGATTGGGGCTGTCTGGCGCGATCGCCAGTGCCTGACGGGCAGCCTGCCAGGCAGCCTCTGGCTTGCCCTGTGCCAGACTGGCCCGGCTTTGCAGAAACCAGGCATTGGGGTCGCCCGGCTCGGCCTGCAGGTATTCAGCCAGAGCGGCGACCGCCTCCTGGAGACGGCCGGCTTCGACGGCCTTGGTAATTTCAGCTAACGGTTGTTCCGACATGTGCTGCTCATCCGGGGAAAAGCGGGTACTTTACAAAGAATCAGGCCACCGTGACAGCACGACCACTGGCCTGCAGCGGGATTGACCTATCGCGGCGCCCAAGCCAAGCTTGGCGAAGACACTGGAATGCCGGGAGTAACCATGATGCGCCGATTCGTGCTGGACACCAGCATCTTCACCAATCCCACCACCATGGCGCAATTTTCCGATGACCCCATGGAATGCATCCGGGTATTCCTGTCTCTTGCCCGGGAAACGCCCACCGAGTTTTACATGCCTCTGTCGGTCTATGAAGAGTTTCAGCGGGTCCGTGAGATGGGAGAACTGGCGGCGGATTTCGAAACCGAGGTCTGGATTCGCTCACCCCGCCGCTTTCAGCTGACCATCCCGGCGGAAGTGATGTATGAGTTCATCAACGAGGTCCGCGAGCGGATCGATCGGGGCCTGCGTATTGCCGAAGAGCACACCAAACGGGCCGGTGAACTGTCGACCATGGAGCCGGAGATCATCACCGAGCTGCGTGAGCGCTTCCGCAGCGCCATGCGCAAGGGCCTGCTGGATTCTCGGGAGGACGTGGACGTGGTGCTATTGGCCATGGAGCTGGATGCAGAGCTGGCCTCCGCCGACCAGGGCATGCGCAAGTTCGCCAATCGTGTGGGGGTGAAACTGGTGACCCCGGAATATCTGCGCCGCATCATGGAGAACCTGGGCACGCAGCGCTCCTAGCAGACGATCCGCGCACAGGGTGTGGCCCTGTGTACGGGGATTGGTCAGTCAAATTGCCGACCACCCTGCAGAGCCTGGTTCAGAAAGCCGGTCATTCGCTGGTGCACACGCTCGAATTCCAGCAGCCAGTAATCACCCTGGCGCTTCGGCATGCCCTTGTAGACCTTGACCCGATCACCACCGGTTTCCTCGATATGCCGGATGAAGGCGTCGGCACTGTCGCGCCGATTGAAACGGCAACGATAAAGGGAGCCGACGCGGCTTTGCCGACGTGAGATATCAATGCCGCGAAATAAGCCCAGCATCAAGGCATGACCCAATTCCGCCAGCCGCTCATGGTCCTGCTGCTGGCCGTGCTCGGCCATGAACAGGCCCATGCGCAGCAAACGGTTGGTAAAGTACTCCGGGGGAAGATCCAGTAGGCCCTGGCCGGTAACGCTGAAATCATATGTGTTTGAGCGCCCGGTCACATACTTGGCACGCTGACCCTGGTCCTCGGGCTTCAGAACCAGACCCTCCTTGCCCTCTTCATCCAGGCGCAGGATCAAGTCGGCGATCTCGGGGCGCTGCCCGGCGGTGAATCGGCCGAATATCTCCGCCCTGGGCAAGGCATATTGATCCAGCAATTCCATCCGCCGTGACTGGGTCAGAAAGCCTTCCCGATTCTTTTCCATCATGTCGAAGACAAACAGTCCCACATCTTCCTGGACCTGGGGCGAGTGCCCCTCCAGGTAGGGGTTATCGGGTCCAACCAGCTCGGCACAAAGAACAAGATCGGGATGATCCTGGAAAATACCCTCATCAAGGAGATCCAGCATGCGATCAGTGGCAAAGGGACAAATGAACCCCCCCCGTGACAGGGCATAGACCTGTTCACCGTGCCGGAAGATGCGGATGTTGAAGCCGTCCATCTTCTCTTCCGCCCAGAAGGGCCCCGCAAACTGCTTGGAAAGACCCGGGTCAAGGGCCTGAATGCGAGCGATGGAAGGATATCCCGGAATGATGCTGCCATCTTCCAGAACCACACTGCCCTTGGGGACCTTCTTTATCTGATCAGTTATCCGGGTATAGCCAATATCCTGAAACTGCCTGTGATCGGCCTTGCCCTGATCCTGGGCACGCTTCAGGCTGTCGGAATCCAGCAGGCTCATGGCATCCCTCTAGTTGGCAGTCTCGCTCAGGACTGACAGAATGGTTTTTCCAATGCTACAGATTTGCCCGCCGGAGGGCGATGGTGTGCCGTGCCTGCGGGATGATCTTGAGGGGAACAGGCTATGCGAATGGTTTTGCTGCTTTTGATTGGATTCATCTGCTTGCCGCTGGTGGCGAGTGGGGAGGGTTGGCAGTCAGGCCTTTGGTTCACTGAGCTGGATGAAGAGCGGCAGCTTGAGATCGATCAATGGCTGATGGGGCGAGGGTACAAGGCTCCCATTTCCAAGGGTCCCGGCGCCGAAGAGGACTTTGGCGAGTATGGGATGATGCCGCTTGACCGTCTGTCGTCCGTCGCCGCTGATGGGGACCACCGGGCACGCTATATTCTGGGCCGGCGCCTGGTTGATCCTGCGGATGAGGAAGTCGAGGACCGAGAGGCCGCCCTTGAACAGGGTGAGAGGCATCTGCAGCAATCTCTCGTCCATGGTTATTCAGCAGCGACCTTTCACTTGAGCCAACTCTCGCTACAGCAGATGTTTGCACCCGGACGCACCCCGGAAGGGCGCTCCGAGCATCGCATTGCCATGCATGGCTGGCTGGAGCTTGGCATGCTGATGAATGATCCTGTCACCCAGGCAGTCAGTAATATCTATTCGGACAATCCCATGCTCGGCGTGGATGAACAGGAGCTTGAACAGGCCCGTGAACTCGCGGAAGAGCATTATGAGGCTATTCGCCAGGAACGCCATGTGCGTGAACTTGATGTTGAGGACGAGCGCCCCTGGTTCCACGACGACATCATTGCTGATTTGCAAAGATTGCTGCAGATGTAACTGTCGACCCAGCGATGGTCCGTCCAGACCGGTTTCGCCTTGCCTCCGGTGAATTCTGGGAACCTCTATACAGGGCTTCCTTCAGTTCGAGCAAGGTCAAAGCGATAGCTTGGTTTCCCCAGGGAATGTAAATGAAGAGGATATTGATTGGCTCAATGTTGATTCTCCTCCTTGCCGGTCTGGCCTGGCAGTGGCCTGTGGCTGTCGGCGAGTCAGAACCGAAGTATGAAACAGCGGAAGTTGCCGATGAAAATGGAACACTGGCTGAAGAAACGTCGGCCATTGAACAAACCCATGGAGACGGGTCGGTCCCATTGGACAGGGAAGAGAAGGACGTGATGGAGGCTAATGATCTTGAGCAAGACTGTTTCGATGAGTCGGAGCTCTGGATTGCCAATCTCAGTCCGATGGAAGAACGGGCACTGAGCCAGTGGTTGGAAGGTTATGGCTATTACGGCGAGATCAATCCCACCGGGCCACTGGGACAAGAGCGTTTTGGCGACTATGCGACCTATTCGGATACAGATCTGGCGTCGCTGTCAGATAATGCCAATGATGCCAAGGCACAACTGGTACTCGGCGAGCGCCTGTTGGAGAAAGGCAAATGGGAAGCGGCTGAAGAGCGGCTCTGGCAGGCCGTGGTAAATGGCTACACCAGTGTCGTACTACAAATGCCCTGGCATCATCTGACTTCGGATTCCGATTTGTCGCCCTCGGAGCGTTCAAAGCGGAACCTGATCCAGCTGGTGGCTTATCAGCGACTCTATGTGAAACTGGACGGTCCCATGGCACCGCTGGTGGCCATGAATCTTCGGGAGATGGAGGATCCTGATCCAGGGCACATGGGGCGACAGCTTGATTCCGAGGGTTTCGCGGAAGCCAAGGCCATTGCGGAAGGGATGTTGAACCGGATTGAAAGGGAACGGGCAGAGAAGGGCATTCGACTCTTCAGGCCGATTCCACCCCCGGAGGCGGAACGATTCAGGCAGGACCTGCTGGAGATCATTGCCAATCTGGACCAGGGCCGAGAACCCTGCCAGGCCGTTTCCCATTGAAAAACCGTTGTGTAATCAGATGCTTCTCTAGACGGCCGTTTGATAGTCGAGCTGTTGACCCGGCAACTCGATCCGACCCAGGCCGAGATATTCAATGATGCCCATGGCGGCCTGACGCCCCTCATAGACTGCAGTGACCACCAGGTCAGCGCCCCGAACCATGTCGCCGCCGGCAAAGATCTGCGGATTGGATGTCTGCATGTAGAAAGGACCCCGAGGTGCCGCGAGCACACGGCCATCCTCGTGCACGGTGATGCGGTTTGCCTTGAACCATTCAGCCGGCTGTGGCCTGAAACCGAAGGCCACGACCACGGCATCCGCGTCGATGACCTCCTCACTGTCTTCGACCTGCTCAATGCGGGTCTGACCATCTCCATCCGTGGTCAGTCGTGTACGCATGAAACGAACCCCGACAGCCTTGCCATCCTCCTCGACAATGGCGACCGGCTGTCGATTGAAGAGAAACTTCACACCCTCTTCGCGAGCGTTCTTGTATTCCTTGCGGGAGCCACGCAATTGGCCCTCACCCCGGCGGTGGACACAAGTGACCGAGGCAGCGCCCTGACGAATAGCGGTGCGGTTGCAGTCCATGGCGGTGTCACCGGCACCGAGGACCACTACACGCTTGTCCTTGAGATCGATGTAGCCCGGCCCCTGTTGTGCCCAGCCTTCCACCTGACGGATATTGCCGATCAGATAATCCAGTGCCGGATGCACATTGGGCAGACTCTCCCCCGGAAAGCCACCGGTGACGGCCTGATAGGTACCCATGCCCATGAACACGGCATCATAATCGGCAAGCAATTTCTCCATGCTCACATCACTGCCGATTTCGGTGTTGAGCACGAACTGAACGCCCATTTCCTCCATGACGGCGCGACGGGTACGCACCACATCCTTTTCCAGCTTGAAGGGAGGGATGCCAAAGGTCAGCAGACCACCAATTTCCGCATAGCGGTCGAAGACCACCGGCTGGACACCATGACGAATCAGGACATCGGCACAGGCCAGTCCGGCCGGGCCTGCGCCGATGACGGCAACCTGTTTACCACTGGGCTCAGCATCCACGGTGGGACGCCAGCCTTGTTTGAAGGCCTCATCGGTAATGTACTTCTCCACCGAACCGATGGTAACCGCCCCATAACCATCATTGAGGGTACAGGCCCCTTCGCAAAGTCTGTCCTGGGGGCAGATCCGACCACACATTTCCGGCAGGGAATTGGTCTTGTGCGACAGTTCGGCGGCCTCGAACAGGCGGCCGTCTTCGACCAGGCGCAGCCAATGGGGGATATAGTTGTGCACCGGACATTCCCACTCACAATAGGGATTGCCGCAGTCGATACAGCGGGCAGCCTGCTCGGAGGCCTGATCTCGATCGTACTGGCCGGTAATTTCCTTGAATTCCTGGATCCGCAGGGATGCCGGCGTGGTTCTCGGCATCTGTCTGGGGACGTTCAGGAAATGCAGGGGGTCCTTTCTAGCCATTGTCTCTGCTCCCGACGATTGGCGACATGCCCGGTTGGTAGCGATAGCGCTTCATTTCCAAGGTGTTCATTTACGCGGCGCTGCTCAAGGTATCCAGCAGGGATTCAATATCCTCGGCCTTGGGCTTGACCAGCCAGAACCGGCCGATCCAGGCGCGGAAATCATCCAGGATTTCCTGGCCCCATTCGCTGCCCGTGTATTCCACATGACGCTCTATCAGCTCGCGAAGGTAATGAACATGCTGCTCCAGGTATTCCAGTGAAATACGGTGGATATCGATGAGCTCGTGGTTGTAACGATCAACGAAGTACCTGTGTTCATCGAGGACATAGGCAAAGCCACCGGTCATGCCGGCACCGAAGTTGAGTCCTGTCTCACCAAGTACCACCACCACGCCGCCGGTCATGTACTCACAGCCATGGTCACCACAACCCTCGACAACGGCGGTTGCCCCGGAATTGCGCACGGCAAAACGCTCACCCGCCTGGCCGGCGGCGAATAAGTCACCACCGGTGGCCCCATAGAGGCAGGTGTTGCCGATGATGGCGGAATCCCGGGCCGTAATGACACTGCCCTCGGGCGGATGAATGACGATCCGGCCGCCGGTCATTCCCTTGCCGACATAGTCGTTGGCCTCTCCGGACAAGGTGAGGTGAAGACCACCGGTGTTCCAGACGCCAAAGCTCTGACCGGCCGTGCCGCTCAGCTTGATATTGAGGGGGTGCTCGGCCATACCCTGGTTGCCGTGGTGACGGGCAATCTCGCCAGCCAGACGGCCACCAATGGAACGGTGATAGTTCTCGATGCGGTAGTGGAATTCGCCACCGGCATTGGCCTCAATGGACGGACGGGTATCGTCGAGCATTTCCTCGGCCAGCTCCCCCCGATCCCAGGGCGGATTACGTTCCTGCTCACAACGGCGCGGACGAGTCGTCGGCAGGCCACCGTCGGAGAGTATGGCACTCAAATCGAGTCCCTGTTGGCGCTCGGATTGGGGCGCTATCTTTTCAAGATATTCCGGATGGCCGATAAGCTGGTCCAGGCTACGGACACCCATGGCCGCCATCCACCGCCTGACTTCCTCGGCAATGAAGCAGAAATAATTGACCACTCGCTCCGGCGTCCCGCGGAAGGCGTCACGCAGTCGCTGGTCCTGAGTGGCCACCCCGGTGGTGCAGTTGTTGAGGTGACAGACCCGCAGATAGGTACATCCAAGGGCAATCATGGGAGCAGTGCCGAAGCCGTAGCTTTCGGCACCGAGACAGGCGGCCTTGATCACGTCCAGACCGGTCTTGAAACCGCCATCGGCCTGCAAGCGGATACGCCCGCGCAGATCGTTGCCCCGCAGGGTCTGCTGGACCTCTGCAATGCCCATTTCCCAGGGGCCACCGCAGTACTTCACCGAGGTCAGAGGACTGGCGCCGGTACCCCCATCGTAGCCGGCGATGGTAATCAGGTCGGCATAGGCCTTGGCGACACCGGCGGCGATGGTACCCACCCCGGGTGCCGCCACCAGCTTGACCGAGACCAGTGCCTCCGGATTGACCTGCTTTAAATCAAAGATCAGCTGGGCCAGGTCCTCGATGGAATAGATATCGTGATGGGGGGGTGGCGAGATCAGGGCAACACCGGGGCGCGCGTAGCGCAGGCGGGCGATCAATTGATTGACCTTATGCCCGGGCAACTGCCCCCCTTCACCGGGCTTGGCGCCCTGGGCCATCTTGATTTGCAGCACCTCGGCATTGACCAGGTATTCGGCGGTGACACCAAAGCGCCCGGAAGCAACCTGCTTGATCTTGGAGATGCGTTCATCACGGAAGCGGGCGGCATCCTCGCCCCCTTCCCCGGAGTTGGAACGACCGCCGATCCGGTTCATGGCAATGGCCAATGCTTCATGGGCCTCGGGCGAAAGGGCGCCCAATGACATGGCGGCCGTGTCAAAGCGGGGCAGAATCTTTTCAATCGGCTCCACTTCCTCCAGCGGGACGGGCTCGCTGGCCTGTCTGGGCTGCATCATGTCGCGGAGGACCATGGGCGGTCTGTCGTTGACCAGTTGCTGGAAGGCCTCCCAGTCAGACCATTCGCCGCTCCTTACCGCTCGCTGCAGGGCGTGGACCACCGCCGGGTTCCAGGCATGGTATTCACCATCATGAATCCATTTCAGTAGCCCGCCCTGGTCACGCAGGGCGCGGCTATCCCAGGCCCGGTCGGCGAGCTGGCGCTGGTCCCGGTCGAGATCGGCGAAGCCGACACCGCCAATGCGGCTGGTGGTGCCGGCGAAACAGCAATCCACCACCTCGTCATTGAGACCGACGATTTCAAACAGGGCCGCGCCCCGGTAACTGGCGATGGTGGAAATACCCATCTTGGAGAGGATCTTGAAAAGACCCTTGCGGATGCCGCGGCGAAAGGCTCGGCCCGGCTCCCGTCGTCTCTGGGGATCGAGTTCACCGGACCGGACCATGTCGGCGATCACTTCATAGGCGAGCCAGGGATGCACGGCGGTGGCGCCATAGCCGATCAGGCAGGCAAAATGGTGGGGATCCCGCGCCGTGGCGGTCTCCACAACGAGATTGACCGAGGCCCTGAGACCCGTTTCCACCAGCCGGCGGTTGATCGCCCCGGTGGCCAGCAGGGCATGGACGGGTAGCTGATCGCGGGCGATGGCCCGGTCACTGAGAATGAGGATGCGGGCGCCGTCCCGTACGGCGGCCTCGGCCTCTTCGGTGAGCCGGGCCACCGCGGCCTTCTGGCCCAGCCCCCGCTCCACATTGAGGTTGATTTCGTGACGAGGCCAGCGCTCCGGATCCAGGGCCCGAATCAGTTCAAATTTCCGGGTTGAGAGCACCGGCGAACCCATCAACACCCTTTCACCCAATCGCGGGCCCGGCTCGAAGGGATTGAGTTCCGGCCCCAGACGAGTCTCCAGGGACATGACCAGGCGTTCCCGCAGGGGATCAATGGGGGGATTGGTCACCTGGGCGAATTGCTGGCGGAAGCCGTCGTACAGGGAACGCTGCCGACGGGAAAGCATGGGCAGAGGGGTATCGTCACCCATGGACCCGACGGCTTCTGCCTCATTCAAGGCCAATGGGCGCAGGATGTGGTCTCTTTCCTCGAAACTGAGCCCAAACAGCTTCTCCGCCCGGGCCAGGGCCTCGGCCTCCAGAGGCTCGATGCTCAACGTCTCGTCAACCAGGATGGAGCCGATCCAGGTGGTACCGTCCTTCAACCATTGTCGAGCCGGCCAGCGTGCGGCGATTTCCCGATCCAGCTCGTCCGGGTAGATCAGTCTGCCTTTGGCCGTGTCGACGGCGATCATCTGGCCGGGGCCCAGGCGCCCCTTTTCCACGATCTCGCCGGGCGCGGCGTCCATCACACCGGCCTCGGAGGCCAGCATGATGATGTCCTTGTCGGTGCGGCAATATCGCGCCGGCCGCAGGCCATTTCGATCCAGGGCGCAGGCCGCGTAGCGGCCGTCGGAAAGAACCACTCCGGCGGGGCCATCCCAGGCCTCCAGATGCATGCCCACCATCTCGAAGAAGGCGCGAACGTCAGCAGGCCGGGTCTCGTCGTTTTGCCAGGCGGGCGGAATCAGGACCCGCATGGCGAGTGGAAGATCCATGCCGCCGGCAATCAGCACTTCAAGCAGGTTATCCAGGCTTTCGGAATCCGAGCCATCCATTTTCACGAAGGGGGTCATGTCTTCCCAGCCCTCGAGTGGCTTGCCGTCTTCGCCCCGGGGTATCCAGATTCGCTCCCGCGCCTTGGCCCAGGCGCGATTGCCCGCGATGGTGTTGATCTCGCCATTGTGAGCGAGGTAGCGGAAGGGCTGCGCCAACCGCCACTGTGGCAGGGTGTTGGTGGAAAAGCGCTGGTGGAAGACCACCGAGGCAGTCGCCAGTTCCGGATGGGTGAGGTCGGGATAGAGCAGCGGGAGATTCGCCGGCATCACCAGACCCTTGTAGCTAAGGGTATCCGGAGAGAGGCTGGGGATGTAGAAATACGGATTGTCCGCCATCATTCCTTCGGCGCGACGACGGGCGAAGGTCAGGGCGAGTCGAAAACGGCGATCACTGAGCGCCGCCGGCCGATCCACGAATACCTGCTCGATCTGCGGCTGACTGCGAGCCGCTTCCTTGCCAAGGGCCTCGGGATTGCTGGGCACCTTGCGCCAGCCCGCGGCGCTCAGGCCATGAGCCTCAAGGGCAGTCTGCAATGCCGCGCGACCGGCATCGGCTGCCTGGGGGTCCAGAAACACGCAGCCGACGGCAAATCCATCTTCGAGATCCAGACCCTGCTCAGCGGCAAGGGCGCGGAGAAAGGCCTCTGGTCGTCGCAACAACAATCCGCAGCCATCGCCGGTCTTGCGGTCAGCGGCGACCGCGCCACGATGGGTCAGGCGCTCCAGGGCCCGAACGGCGACTTGAACCAGAGAGCTGGATGCCCGGCCCTGCATATCGGCAACCAGGCCAAAACCACAGCTATCGCGCTCGAAATGGCGGCGATAAAGGCTGTTTCGCAGATCAGCGGGGGTATCGGTCACAGGCGCTTCTCCCTGGTCTAGCGCTCGAACATGGGGCTCACCCCCGCCGTGGCGGCAGGGGTCAAACAGTCGTTTGACGATGAGAAACAGTGTCGGTTCAAACGGGGAACAAGACAAGTCCCGTTTGCCATATGGGAATCAGAACTTGAAATAGACGAAGAGACGACCGAAATTGCGGCTATCCTTGTCAATTCGGTGATAACGCTGCTTGATCTCCGGGCGCTCCAGGAACTTGAGGACGCGTTTCTTCAGCTGACCGCTGCCCTTGCCGGGAATGATTTCCACCGTCTTGATGCGCTTGCGCTCGGCCTCATCGATGATGTCATTGAGGGCGGCCTCAATACGATCACCCTTGTTAAAAATGTCATGTAGGTCGAGTTTCAGCTTCGCCATGGTTCTGACTTAACGCTTGAACTTGCCGTCATCCTGCACCGGCCTGAGTGGCTTCAGCCAACTGGCGGACAGGCTGGCACGACCATCCTCGACAGCCGCCTCCAGATCATTGCGCACCGTGCGCAGAAACTCAATGGGATCCTTTTCGCTGCCCGGCCGGACCACGGCCCAGCCGTTGCGACCGTGATTCTTGCAGGCATAGAGAGCATAGTCAGCCAGATCGACGATGGCTTCCCAACTGAGACTTGCCGAGTCGCTCTCCGAACGCAGGGGAAACTCGGCATAGCCAATGGAAACGCTCACCTGACTGCTCTTGTCCTCATCGATTCGATAGGGCTGTTCAACCAGATTGCGCTGCAGGCGATCAATAATCCTTTCGGTGTGGGTTCGGGCCATTTCACGGAACACCACCAGGAATTCCTCGCCACCCCAGCGAACCACGTAATCCCCGGTCCGGACTAGAGCAGACAATCGCTCACCCAACTGTTTCAGGACCAGGTCTCCGGCACGGTGGCCATGCTCGTCATTAACCTGTTTGAAGTGATCCACATCCACCAAGGCAAAGACAAGGACGAGGTCGTCTTCCGGCAAGCGGTCACGGAGACGCTCGAAATGGGCAAGGTCGCGGGTCATCTGGCCATAGAGGTAACGGCGATTGCGCAAGCCGGTCAGCGGGTCGGTCTGGCTGGCGTCCCGCAGGGCACGATTGGCCTCCACCAGGCGATTATTGGTGACTCGCAATTCCTCGGTCCGCTGTTCCACCTCCCGCTGGAGCTGCAGTTGCTGGCGGCGCAGGCGGCGAACCCGCCAGCGATAGCCGGCCAGGAACAGCAGCAACAGCGCCACCAGGGGCAAGGCCTGGAACCAGAGGGTCTCATGAAAGCGGGGGGGAACATGGAAATCCAGTGTGGCGTAATCCTCGGCCCATACACCGGCATTATTCGCGGCTCGGACCTGGAATTGGTAGTCGCCGGGCGGCAGGTTGGTATAGGCCGCGCTGCGCTGGAGGCTGCTTTCCAGGGCCCGCCAATCATCATCGTATCCCTGCAGGCGGTAATTGATCCGAACACTGCGTGGGTCCTGAAAACTGAGGGCAGTGAATTCGAAATTCAGATCCCGCCGACCTATGGGCAAGGACAGTGTTTCATCCGCGGTATGCACATGCCACTGGTCGCCGTAGCGTACCCGTTCGAGGCGGATTGGCGGGGGGACCGGGTTGCGGTGAATGGCCTCGGGGCGTATTCGTACCGCGCCGCCGCGTGTGGGGAGCCAAAGCCCGTCTTCGCGCAACATGCCCTTGGCGTGACCCGCCCCATTGCAGCAGTAGGCTTGCTGGCTGCCGATGTGGTGGCCGCTTTCGCTCAAGATCATTTCCGCGCCGATGCGCTCCGGACCTCGCCCTTGGGCGGCGGCAATGATTTCGTCCACCGGTGCACGGTAAAGGCCGTGAAAACCGGCCACCCAAAGATGGCCTTGATCGTCATGACTAAGAAAATAGGCCGCATTGGTGGGCAAGCCGTCGGCGGTATTCAGATGGTGCCACTCACCGTCTCGACCGACATACAAGCCACTATCGATGGAGGCGAATACCACCGTGTCGCGATCCAGTCGAAGGATGGCGGAATAATCGGTTTGCGGATCAAGGCCATGGCGGTGATCCAGTCGGACCAGGTTATCGGGGAAGCCGGCATAGACGCCCTGTTGGGTGGCGACCAGCAGGGTGCCGTTTTCCTCGACCTTAAGCTGACGGACCATGGTACTGCCGATGCGCTCGGAGATACGCCGGAGTTGCTCATCATCCCCCCACAGCCAGAGTCCGCCGGATGTGGCGATGAAATAGCGGCCATGTCGCCCGGCCGGGACAATACCGTTGATCTGGTGGGCGTCCAGTGGCGCAAGGGCATCGGGGCGATGGGTTTGCCGGGTTTCAGGGTCCATTAACACCAAGCCACGGCGGGTGCCGATCCACAGGCCCTCTTCGGCCATGGTCAGGGTGTAGGCATGGGGGTGGGGCAGATCCTGGCCCGGCAGGATCAACTGGTATTGGCCGTTACGAAGGAGACTGAGGCCATCATTGGTGCCTACCCAGACGTCGCCATCACCGGCGTCGGCAATGCTCCAGATCAGGGGTTCGTGCAGACCCTGGGGTTCATTGAAACGTTCTGCCCAGCCCGGCCAGTAGCGAGCCAGTCCGTCACGAAAGCTGCCTAGCCATAAACTGCCTTCGTGGTCCTGGTAAATACTCTGGATTTGACGATGGGCGTTGGGGTGATCCGGGTCAATCCGCTCATATAAATTTCCGGCCCGCAGACGTAGCAGGGCCCGGTTGGTGCCGACCCAGAGATTGTCATGGGAATCCTCGCGAATGGCGTCCACCGGCTCGCCCGGATCCCAGCCTTCGGGGGCAAAATGGACAGTCCCGTCCTGGTCGTGGCGGAGCAGTCCCGCACTGGTACCGAGCCAGAGACCACCGGCATGGTGGGCAAAGCCAGTCACTCGGGCGGCACTCATCCCTTCCGGCAAATCATGACGGTTACCGAAACCTTCCTCGTCAAGCACGCGCCAGGTTCCCAGCCCGCCAATATAGACGCGGTCATCAAGACGAGTCAGGGCGGAAATGGGTTGTCGACTAGCCGGGCCCGCCAATTCCAGCCCGTCACCGTCAACCACGAAAAGACCTTCGTCGGCGCCCACAAGAATACGGCCATCGGGTGCTTCGCTAATGGCCTGGATGGTGATTTCCCGCGGTCGACCGTCAGCTGCCAGGGGACCGGTGATCGGAGCAAAGGATCTATCCTGATACAGCGTAAGTCCCTTGTAAGTGCCGATCCACAGCCGGCCACGACTGTCCAGATGCAAGTCATTGATGAAACTGCCATGCAGCGCCGGCTCCTGATCGGGCGTCCAGGTGCGAAAGCGGACGCCATCGAAGCGGGCCAATCCCTGCTGGGTCCCGACCCAGATATAACCTTCGGGACCTTGGCTAATGGCGCTGACGGTAATCTGGGGCAGGCCGGCTTCCAGGGACCAGCTGTCACGCACGAAGTCCTGGAATCGCTTCTCGGCACGGGGGTCCGGCTCTGACCCAAGGGCCAGACAGGGCAGCAAGAGTAGCGTCAGGCTGATGGCGATGGCTCTCAAGCGGACCTCCCAGGATAAAAAACGCCCGCTTCCGATCAAGGAATCGCGGGCGTCCCTGCCTGGCAACAATCTCTTATTGCGGGGCTGCTCGAGCCCGGCTCCATGACCCAAGCATAGCCTTTATGGCGCCACTGTCGAAGCAGTAATGCCGAGAGACCGGCCTAGAATCCATCAAAGCCCCGCCGCCATTGGGTTGAGATGTCGAACCAGAGCTCGAATTCCTCATTGGAATCAGGGTCCCGGGCCGTCACGCGATCATGCGTACCGATCTCGTCGGCCTCCAATTCACTGTCGATCAGGTTCAAGCCATAGAGGGCGACAAAGCTTTGAATCTCGCGGCTGCTGATGACCTGAAAGGCCGCACGGCGGCTTTCACCACTGCCACTGTCGCGGATGGCCGCAAACAGTGCCCGCAGAATGTAGTCGTGGCGTTGATGCCGACGCTGGTCACCGCGGGCTGCATAGACCTGACGAGCAACGTAATGGGCATCGAGGGAAACGTAATTCTCCTGGAGAATGCGACTGGCCAATGCAAGGGCACGCTGATGGCGGCCATCGTCGAGGGCCTCGAACATGGCCTGGGAGAACTGCTGCTCGGCGCCGGCATAGGGCTGGTAATAGGGGGTGCGAACATAGACATCACGGAGTTCCGCGTAATCCACATCCCGAGCGCTGTGCTGTGCCAGCTCCACCAGCTCGACATAGCGCGCTTCCGCCATGGGGTCGGGGTGCCAGCTATCATCCATCGTCGCCGGCTCGGCCTCTTCATCGGGCGCCGGCTCCACCGTGGCGCAAGCAACGAGAGCGAGACCAGTGAGCAGGAGCAGAAGCATTTTCAGCATGCGGGCCATACATTGGGATCTCATTCAGTAGCGAAAAGGGACGGTGAGCTTGAGGGACAAGGATTGGCGGGCCAAACCACCACGCACGGCGGCAAAGGACTGTGGCTGCCAGTCCTCGCCGTCGAAAAAGCGACCCTCGCCAGAATCGCTTGCGTAACCATCCAGGGCGTCATGCTGCCAGAGCAGCCCCACGGTGTTACCACTTTCGAAGCGCCAGTCCACGCCAAGGCCGAGCCGTAATAGATAACCACTACGATCACCACCTTCAGCCTGCCAACGCTGGTCTGCTCGAAGACGTTGCAGGTCGCGTACAGCCACGCGGGCAACGCCGACGCCAGCATTCATATTAAAACCAAGACCGCCGGCGATGCGAGGAAATTCCCTCTGCAGCTGGAGAAGTGCGTAGTCACTGCCAAGGCGTCCCTGCAACCTGCCGCCGACGGCGTCGGGCATTTCGCCGTCGAGATTGGCCGGGCCGTGCCGACCCAGGCGAACGCCCAGGTGCCAACTGCCCTGACCGGGAGTGGCAATCAGTGGTACATCCACGCCAATGGCCCAGCTGCCACCCCGATCACCATTGAAACTCAGGGGCCGATGGCAACGCAGGAGGGGTTCACCATCGGTCAGATCCGGGCAGTCGCCATCCTCGGGGAGTACCGCATGGAAATCAGCGGTTCCCAACTCAAGCACCCAGCGTGCCTGGCGAGGCTCCTCTGCATGAAGGGCGTCATTTGCCAGCAGGCCGAGCAGAATCGTCAGGCTGCCCAACAGGAACAGTCGCGGTCCAGGAAGGGGCCGATCGGAGGCCCCGGGCTGGCTGGTGGGTGTTTGGCGTTTCACGTCGTTCTCTACTCCATTAGTGCCGCAGTGTAAACGACCGATGCACTGCCCAGGAATGCTCGGGCGGCAAGCGTGGCGATTGTGGTCTATCTTATCTCTCATGGGCCGCACGGGCTCAGAAACGCTCAACAATGATTTGGTCAGCTCTTTAGGGAGGCTGCATGCAGGAATATCTCACCTTTCGAAAAATGATAACCCCTGCCTTTATCCAGATTATCTTCTGGATTGGCGTAATCGGCATTGTCCTTGGTGGCCTGTTTGCCACCAGCCAAAGCGTATTGGGAGGACTGGTGGCGATTGTCGTGGGTCTGCTGGTCTGGCGGATCTACTGTGAACTGATGCTTATTCTGTTCAAGATTCACGAGCGACTGACGGAAATCTCGGATAAGACCGGGGTCTAGGGTATTTCCCTGGAGAAGCCGGAATTCGCCCCTGGGCCGTTATTCCGGTTCAGGGGCTTTTTGCTGGGACGCAGCAAAGGACTCCACGCCCTGAATCCTCGGGCGTGTCCCGCTATCATAGGCTGCCAATTTTTGTCGCCAGGTTGCCTTGATCATGTCTGTTTCCCTCCCCCCCAGTTTGCCGGGTCTGCTGCCGCTGTTCGCAATCGCCTTGCTGGCTTCGCTGTTAACCGCCATCCTTGGCACCAGCCTGCCCTGGTTGCCGCTCAGCCCGATCCTGCTTGGCATCCTGGCCGGGATGGCGCTCGCCCCCGTGGCCCAACAGCGACCAACGTGGAGCAGTGGCATTGCCTTGGCAGCCGGTCCGCTATTGAAGCTGGCGGTGGTGTTGATTGGACTAAGGCTGAGTCTGGCGGAACTTGCAACCACGGGGATGGCAGCGCTGCCCGTGGTGCTAGGGGCCATCATCGTGGGTCTCGGCGTGAGCGCCCTTCTCGGACGAATCCTGGGCGTCAGCGGCCGGCTGACGGCCTTGCTTGGCGTGGGCACCGCGATCTGTGGTGCGTCCGCCATTGGGGCAACGGCACCGGCCTTGCGAGCGCGTGCCGATGAGATTGCCTATGCGATCGCTTGCGTAGCGATGTTCGGGCTCGCGGCAACATTGGTCTATCCACCCTTGTTCCAGTGGTTGCTGGGCGATAGCCTCCGGGTCGGTCTGGCCCTGGGCGGTGCCATCCACGACACCGCCCAGGTAATGGGTGCGGCGGCCTTCCACGAGAATATCTTCCAGACGGAGGGGACCGTGGAGGCGGCAACCGTCAGCAAGCTGCTCCGCAATCTGTCCATGGTGGCGGTGATTCCCCTGGTAGTGATGCTGGCGAGCAAACCGGGAGACGGCCCGGGCCGCCTGCCGAAACCGCCGCTTTTCATCGGGCTGTTCCTGCTCATGGTCATGGTCCGCTCGGCCGGCGACCTGTGGCTTGAGGGCGCCTGGCTGGAAAACTGGCAGGCACTGCTGTCACTTGCCGCTCATCTCAGCGCTTTTCTCTTCATCATGGCAATGGCGGCACTGGGGCTCGGTGTGCGGGTCTCGGTGTTGCGCAGTCAAGGCGGGCGGCCAGCGTTGGTCGCGATTGGCGCAGCGATCCTGGTGGGAATGACGGTACTCCTGCTGAGCTACCTGTTGGTCTGAGGAAGATGCCGACCAAAAAGGGATCCTCAATCGGGCGAAGATTGGGCTTGTGAGCCCAAGGGAACTCTGTAAAAATCGATGCCGAGCGAATCCATTGATCTTGTCTGACAGAGCGGTGGATAAAGTCCGAGGCTAGGCAGACTCAAACGAAGCGGATTCGCTCCTTCGTGGGGACATCGGCTCACTCGATGACTTGCCTGGTGCGGCTTCCTGGCTGCCATCATGGCGAGGACGAGCGCCTGATTGTCCGGAAACGGAACTTCAAGGAGGGGGAAAGCATGTCTCGTTTGCTTACGACCATGTCCGTGTTGCTGTGTGCGCTGCTGTCCTGGCAGTGCAGTACAACGCCAACACCGATGATCTCGGAATCCCAGCGAGCATTGCCTCTGATCGAGGAGCCGGATGCCTTGTTCCAAGGTGTTGACCGGGGGGTGGTGCAGTATTCCAGCAATCACGGTGGCCTCGACGCGCCGAGCTATGTCGTCTTTGAAGCGGTCGTGGATGAGAACGGTCGTCTTCAAGCCTTTGAGGTTGTTGATTCGGATAATGCGGGCCGTTATATCCAGAGTGCTCGCGAGGTCTTCCGGCACTCCCGGTTCCAGTGGCGGGATGATGTGGAGCCGCGGACCGTGCGGATTCGCGACACCATTGGACTGGGTGCCTACCACGTCCTGCTACATGGTGGTCTGGATCCGCTGCAGGAATCTGATCGCGGTCGGGCCGCGAGTGAGGAGGACATTGCAGCACTGGTCCTGAGTCGCCATGTCATGCCCCAGATTCCCATGGCCGCCTATCGTCAGCCGGGCCCTGCGGAAGTGGAGGTCGCTTTCGTGGTGGACGAGGATGGAATGATTCGGCGCGGCTCGGTTCTAAACGCCGATCCCGAAGGGATCTTCGATGAGGCGGTCCAGGCCGCGCTCCGGCAGTGGCGCTTTGAATGGTCAGAGGATGCCGAGCCTCGTCCGGTGTTGCTGCGCCAGCGATTCGAGTTTGACGTCAATCTGGAACGGCAGACGGCCTTTCAGTCTCCGACCTATACCGCGACCCGGATTCGCTGAGTTGAGCCTGCGATGATTGTCCCGGGTCGCCCGTGAGGGACGGGCGGCCCGGGCCCCGCTGACCGCGCGTGGCCCTCGTTTCAAACAAGCGTTCGACTCAATGGCCTTGGCTGTGGCATCATCCGGGCATCATTACCTTTCCCTATCTGCCAGCCGGAGGTTGAGTCATGAGCGACAAGCCCATGCGTCGAGTCGCGATCCTGGGGGCGAACCGTATCCCCTTCTGTCGCGTTGGAACCCATTACGCCAGTGCCAGCAATCAGGAGATGGCCACGGCGGCCGTCCAGGGCCTGGTTGAGCGTTGTAGTCTCAAGGGCGTTCGCCTGGGCGACGTCAGTCTGGGCGCGGTCCTGAAGCACTCCCGGGACTGGAACCTGGCGCGTGAAACGGTTCTGGGCACGGACCTGGATCCGGAAACGCCCGGTTTCGACGTCACGCGGGCCTGCGGGACCAGCCTGGAAGCAGCCAACCTGATTGGGCTTAAGATTGCGGCCGGTCAGATCGAAGCGGGGATTGCCGCCGGTACCGACACCGCCAGCGATGTGCCGGTGACGGTCAGAGACGATTATCGCCGGATTCTGATGGAGATGCGCTTTGCCCGCAGCGGTGGACAGCGCCTGAAAGCGCTGCTCAAGCTGCGGCCCAGGCATCTGAAACCTGCCTTCCCGGGTGTGGGCGAGCCGCGCACCGGCAAGGGCATGGGTGAACATTGCGAGTTGATGGCCCAGGAATGGGGCCTGAGCCAGCGCGAGCAGGATGAGCTGGCGCTGGAAAGCCACCAGAAGGCGGCCAAGGCCTGGGAAGAAGGTTTCTTTGATGACCTGGTCACTCCCTTCCGCAATGCCGACCGGGACAATAACGTCCGCCCGGACAGCTCCTTGGAGAAGATGGCGACTCTGAAGCCGGCCTTCGATCGCAAGTCTGGCAAGGGAACGCTGACCGCGGCCAACTCGACACCCCTGACCGATGGGGCGGCGGCGGTTCTGTTGGCCTCCGAGGACTGGGCCAAGGAACAGGGGATGGAGCCAATGGCCTATCTCAAGGATGTGGAAGTGGCCGCACTGGATTTCGTCAAGGGTGAAGGGCTATTGATGGCGCCCGCCCTGGCCGTGCCCCGGCTGTTGGCGCGCAATGGTCTCAGCCTGCAGGATTTTGACTATTACGAGATCCACGAGGCATTCGCCGCCCAGACGCTTTGTACCCTCAAGGCCTGGGAATCGGCCGAGTTCTGCAAGGACAAGTTGGGTCTGGATCAGCCCCTGGGCGAGATCGACCGTAGCAAGCTCAACGTCAAGGGTGGCAGCGTCGCCCTGGGCCATCCTTTCGCAGCGACCGGGGCACGGGTGCTTGCCAGTGCCGCCAAGTTGCTGAAGGAAAAGGGCAGTGGCCGGGTGCTGCTGTCTGTGTGCACGGCGGGTGGTATGGGCGTGACGGCGATTGTGGAACGCTGATTCCGAGCGCCATCGTTGCAGTTGATAAGCCGGGCCAAGCGCCCGGCTTTTTTGTGCAATCGATTTTGCCGCGCGTCATGCTCACGATGATATTCATGGTGTTCGTAGCCCAAAACAAGTGCGGTTTGGGCCTGTTGTGTCTCCGCAACTTGCGAGGGCGGCCAGTTGTCGCCATCATGTTGCGCTGTCATGAATCGGCCCGTGCCTGTCCCGGGCCCTGTTGAAGTCAATCACGCGGGTGCCTGCGGGGCCCGCTCATCCGACCTGCGGGGGTCATAATGGAAACCTTCAATGCAGTCATGGCCAGCATCGGTGACGTGATGTGGCACGACTATGTGCTCTTCACGCTGCTGGCCACTGGTATTCTCTACACCGTCTGGAGTGGTTTTTCCCAGTATCGGGCACTGACACACGGCCCGGCCGTGCTCTCCGGTCGCTACGATGACCGCGACGAGAAAGGCGCACTCAGCCATTTCCAGGCACTCTCAGCCGTGCTTTCCGCCACAGTGGGTCTCGGCAATATTGCCGGTGTGGCACTGGCGGTCACGCTGGGCGGTCCTGGCGCGATCTTCTGGATGTGGGTCATCGGCATCGTCGGCATGGGCATCAAGCTCACCGAGGTGGTCCTGTCCATGCTCTACCGCAATATGGATGATCCGGACAATCCCCACGGCGGTCCCATGTGGGTGGTTTCCCGCGCAGTGGCCGACTGGAAGCCCAACTGGGCCTGGCTCGGTAAAACCATCGGCGCGCTGTTCTGTATCACCCTGCTGATTTCCACCACCACCGGCGGCAATATGTTCCAGGCCTTCAATGTGGCGGAAATCACCAATGCCCAGTTTGGTGTTCCCACCTGGATTACCGGCCTCATCCTGGCCACCCTGGTGGGCCTGGTAATCATCGGGGGCGTGAAACGGATCGGCGCGGTGGCCGCCAACCTGGTACCCATCATGGTGGTGGTTTACCTGATTTCCGGCTTCATCGTCCTGGGCATGAATTTCGTCGACATCCCCGGCTTGCTGCGGATGATCGTGGTTCACGCCTTCTCGCCCCACGAGGCCGTCAATGCCTTTATCGGGGGCAGTGTCGGCATGGCGGTGCTGATCGGCATGCAGCGGGCCTTCTTCTCTTCGGAGGCGGGTCAGGGCTCGGCGCCGATCGCCTACGCCGCTGCCCGAACCAAGGAACCGGTCCGCGAAGGCCTGGTGGGTGCCATGGGCCCATTCATCGATACCATCGTGGTCTGCACCATCACTGCCCTGGTCATCCTGTCCACGGGGATCTGGAATCGGGATGCTCAAATGCAGTTCGATCCCGAACCGGAGTTCGTGATGGTGGCCGCCGAGGGCGAGGCACCGCGCTGGAGCCTTGAGCCGATCAGGGTCCCCGAGATCCAGGGTGATGTGGAATTGCGGGGCGGCGAGGATGTGTTTGTGGTGGTCGAGGCCGATCACAGCGAGCGTCGCGGCAATAACCGCCACCGCCTGATGGGTGAGGTTGAAGAGCGTGACGGTGAGTTCTGGGTGAGCAGCTGGCGGAGCCTGGAGACCGACAGCCCACCCCAGCACACCGATGGCGGCCTGTATGTGAATTATCCCGGCGCCACGCTCACGGCCATGGCTTTTGACAGTGCAATTCCAGGGTACGGGTTCTGGATGGTGCTGTTGGCGGTCTGGCTGTTTGCCCTGTCGACCATGATTACCTGGAGCTATTACGGGGAGCAGGGCGTGGTCTTCCTGTTTGGCGAGCGTGCGGTAATGGCCTATCGCCTGATCTTCTGCGCCCTGATCGTGGTCGCCACCCTGGGCCTCATTCGCACCGATGAGGAACTCAATAACTTCACGGCCTTTGGTACCGGGGCGATGCTGTGGGTGAACGTGCCCATCATCCTCATCCTCGGCTGGAAGGCAATGAAGGCCTACAAGGAGTACATCGCTCGCCTGAAATCGGGCGAGATCAAGTATTCCGACAATCCGCCCAAGTTCCGGGAGATCATTCTCGGCAAGCGGGTTGACGACTGATCCAGCGTTTTGAGGTAATCAGAGGGAAAGGCCGCTCCGCCGGGGCGGCCTTTTTTTTTGCGCTGATGGGCCGGGCCGACGATCAGTGACGCGGGTGGAAAGGGGGGTCATTTTGACGCCGGCAGCACGCTGTCTTCGGTGGGCTTTCGGGGAAGGCTTGGGCCAAGCCAGGAAGACGCCCAACTTCGTATATTATTTTGTTTCACAGCGACTGCTCCAGGCATATAAAAAAAGCCGCCCCGGGGGGCGGCTTTGTCGCGACACAGGCGCCGGCGTCAGATATCCAGATTGGCCACATCCAGGGCGTGTTTCTCGATGAAATCGCGGCGCGGCTCGACATGGTCACCCATGAGCGTGGTGAAGATCTCATCGGCGGCCACCGCATCCTCGATCTGAACCTGGAGCATGCGACGATTGTTTTCGTCCATGGTGGTCTCCCAGAGCTGATCCGGGTTCATTTCCCCGAGACCCTTGTAGCGCTGGATCTGCTGACCGCGCTTGGACTCCTCCAGCAACCACTCGATGGCCTCGGAAAAGTCGCTGATCTCCCTGCGGCGTTCACCCCGGGCGACAAAGGCACCGGGCTCCAGCAGCCCCTGCATGCGTTCGCCCAGGTTGGCGATTGCCTGATAGTCGGCGGACTCGAAGAACTCAGGCTGGATGGTCTTCTCAGAAGTGATGCCGTGGTGAGTCCGCAGAACCCGAATAGCGCTGACCTCACCGCTATCGGCTTCATGGGCCAGTTCAATGCGGTAGCGGCTGCCCTCCTCACCCTGCTGAATAGCGGCCTCCAGCTGGCCCCGCCAGGTTTCCATCCAGGCAGCATCGCGGAATCTGTCGGGCGTGATGCTCGGCAGATAGACCAGTCGGCGGAGGACATTTTCATCGTAACGCCGGGCCCGTCGGTGGATCAGGGTGTGGACATCCATGTAGGCGCTGGCCAGTTCAGCGAGGGCTTCCTCACTGATCGCCGGCGCATCAGCGCTGACATGGAGCTCGGCCTTTTCCAGAGCCGTCCGCAGCAGATAGGCATCCAGCTCGGCGTCGTCCTTGAGATAGACCTCCTGCTTGCCACGCTTGATCTTGTAGAGCGGGGGTTGGGCGATGTAGACGTGACCGCGTTCAATCAATTCCGGCATCTGGCGGTAGAAGAAGGTCAGCAGCAGGGTACGAATATGGCTGCCGTCCACATCGGCATCGGTCATGATGATGATGCGGTGGTAGCGCAGCTTGTCCGGGTCAAACTCTTCCTTGCCGATGCCACAGCCCAAAGCGGTAATCAGTGTGCCGACCTCGACCGAGGACAGCATCTTGTCAAAACGGGCCTTTTCCACATTCAGGATCTTGCCCTTGAGAGGCAGAATGGCCTGGGTGCGGCGGTCGCGGCCCTGCTTGGCGGAACCGCCGGCCGAATCACCCTCAACAATGAAGATCTCCGAGCGGGAGGGGTCTCGCTCCTGACAATCCGCCAGCTTGCCCGGCAGGCCGGCCACATCCAGGGCCCCCTTGCGCCGGGTCATTTCTCGCGCCTTGCGCGCGGCCTCACGGGCCCGCGCCGCGTCAATGACCTTGCCGCATATGGCCTTGGCCTGTTGCGGGTACTCGAGCAGGAAATCATGAAGATGCTCGGCCATCAGGCTCTCGACCACCCCTTTGACATCGGAGGACACCAATTTGTCCTTGGTCTGGGAGGAGAACTTGGGATCAGGCAGTTTGACCGACAGCACGGCAGTCAGGCCTTCTCGGGCATCATCACCGGTGGTGCCCACCTTTTCCCGCTTGGCCAGGCCTTCCGAATCGATATAGCCGTTCAGTGTCCGGGTCAGGGCAGCGCGAAAACCGGCCAGATGGGTGCCACCATCCCGCTGAGGAATGGTATTGGTGAAGCAGAACACATTTTCCTGGAAGGAATCATTCCACTGCATGGCCAGCTCCACCGTGATGTCGTCACGCTCGGCGGTAAAATAGAAAACCTGGTCATGAAGGGGAGTCTTGTTCCGATTCAGGTGCTCGACAAAGGCCCTGATCCCGCCCTGGTACTCGAAGACATCTTCTTTTTCGCTGCGCTCGTCGCGCAAGACGATGCGCACCCCGCTGTTGAGGAAACTGAGTTCCCTTAGCCGTTTGGCGAGCAGGTCGTGGTGGAATTCGATATCGGTGAAGATCTCGGCGCTGGGTTTGAAGCGGATTTCGGTACCCGTGCGCTCGGTGGGACCGGCATCCGTCAGTTCAGCCAGGGGCTCCCCTTCCCGGTAGCTTTGCTCCCAGACCCGGCCGTCGCGATAAATGCGCAGGGAGAGGCTTTCCGATAGTGCGTTCACCACCGAAACGCCGACCCCATGCAACCCGCCGGAAACCTTGTAGGAGTTGTCGTCAAATTTACCGCCGGCATGCAGGACGGTCATGATTACCTCAGCGGCCGGCCGGCCTTCCGCTTCGTGCCAGTCCACGGGAATGCCGCGACCATCATCGCGGACGGTCACCGATTCATCGGCGTGGATCTCGACCACGATCTCGCTGCAGTGACCGGCAAGTGCCTCGTCGATGGAGTTGTCCACCACCTCGAACACCATGTGGTGCAGGCCGGTGCCATCGTCGGTGTCGCCGATGTACATCCCCGGCCGTTTGCGAACGGCTTCGAGGCCCTTGAGGACCTTGATATTACTGGAATCGTAAGTCTGAGCGTCTGCCATGAAAGTGACCTGGTGCATCAGCGGAATTCAAGGGTCCCAGTATACCAGTGTGGGGCCTTCGCGGCAGCTTCTGATGGGGGTTTCCAGGTGGACAAGGCAAGTAGCCGGCGGGGGCTTCTGTGATGGGGTGAAAAAAACAAAGGAATGGTTCCACGTGGAACCATCGATATAGCCACTACTGTCTGAGCCGGCCCTGTTCCACGTGGAACAACTGACTCTCGGCGGGAGCAAATGCCTGAAGACGGGAGCCCTCGATGCCGGTCACAAAGATCTGCCCGGTCAGCGAACCCAGGAGTTCGCCCAGGCGGCTCGCGTGGTCACGATCAAGCTCCGACGGCAGGTCATCCAAAAGAACAACCACCCCCCGATCCCTCACCGTCTCGAACAGCGCGGCTCCCGACAACAGCAACGCCGCCGCCAACATCTTCTGCTGCCCCCGAGAGACCCGCTCCCGCGCCGGTCGCCCCTCAACCGACACCACCAGCTCAGCCCGATGCGGCCCCGACAGCGTATGCCCCATCCGGCGATCCGCCTCTCGATTCCGCATCAGGGCCTCTGCCAGCGACAAGCCCTTGCGCCAACCCGGCTGATAATCCAGGCCGACCTCGGCAACATTCAGACCCGCACTCGCCATCACGGAGAACTGACCCGCGAGATTTCCGACCTGCTCCCGCCGATAGCGATCCAATGCCTCGCCGCTCTCCGCGACGGCCTGATCCCAGCTCGAAAGACTTCGGTCATCGACGCCCGTGCGCAATGCCCCATTGCGTTGCGCCACCGCCTGACGATACCGCCGCCAGATCGGAAGGAACGCCGGTTCCACGTGGAACAATCCCCAATCGAGAAACCGTCGACGATTCTCCGGTCCCCCTTCGATCATCACCTGGGCCCCGGTATCGACCGCCAGCACCGGAAACAAGCTGGCAATCTCCGCCATCCGACGAAGATCCTCTCCATCCAGGCGCCACCGCCCTTGCCCACGCCCTCTTCTCACCCCGAGACGATGGGCACGCTGCCCCTGGATGTCACCCACAAGATCAAAACAATCCGCGCCGCTTCGGACCATACGGTCCACCTGGGCCGTTCGGAAAGAGCGGCCGCGGCCCAGAAAAAAAATCGCCTCGAGCAAGCTCGTCTTGCCCGAGGCGTTCTCACCACTAATCAGATTCCAGCTATGTCCCGGGGACCAGTCCAAGGCCTCGAAACAGCGAAAATCCCTAAGCCGCAGCCGCTTCAGTGACATCGGGTCACGACACTCCGACCGTCACAGTCGCATCGGCATGACCACATACTTGCAATCCTCACGGCCCGGATCCCGAATCAAGCAGCTGTTGTTGGAATCAATCAAGTCCATCCGGACCGTCTCGCAGTCCAGGGCCGATAGGGCATCCAACAGGTAATTGACATTGAAGCCGATCTCCATGCCTTCCCCGTCAAAACCCACTTCGACTTCTTCTTCCGCTTCTTCCTGTTCCGGATTGTGAGCCTGAATCTTCAGCGCGTTGGGGACCAATTCCAGTCTCACCCCGCGATACTTTTCATTCGACAGGATCGACGCCCGCTGAAGCGATTCCCGCAGCCGAAGTCGGTCTGCCTCAACCACTTTCTCCCCGGTCCGCGGAATAACCCGCTCGTAGTCGGGAAAGCGACCATCGATAAGCTTGGACGTAAACTGCAGCCCTTCCACCCGGACTTGCAGATGGTTGGCGCCCAGTGCCACTTCCACGGGCGTGTCCTCATCGGACAGCAGTTTCTGCAATTCCAGTACCCCTTTCCGCGGCACGATCACCTGATGGGTGCCGACATCCGACAGGGTGACTTCGCGTTCGCACAGGGCGAGGCGGTGGCCATCGGTCGCCACTGCCCGCAGCCGATTGTCACTGACTTCAAGCAGGAGCCCATTGAGGTAATACCGCACATCCTGCTGTGCCATGGAGAACTGGGTGTTCTCCACCAACTCCCGCAACATGGCCTGAGGGATTTCGAAGCGGCGCTGGACCTGGATATCTTCCACCACCGGGAACTCCGCCGCCGGCAACGTCGACAGGGTAAAGCGGCTTTTCCCGGAGCGCAGTGTCATCCGCTCACCCTTGAGCTCCGCCACAATCTCTGCCCCTTCCGGAAGCGCCTTGCAGATATCGAGCAGCTTGCGACCCGGCACGGTAACCTCGCCGCCGCTCTCCACACGCCCCTCACCGGACGCGACCATCTCCACTTCAAGGTCAGTACCGGTGAAGGTCAAGCGGTCTCCTTCCGCGGCGATCTGAATATTGGCCAACACCGGCATCGTCTGCCGTCTTTCCACGACCCCGCTGACGGCCTGGACTGGCTTGAGCAATTGATCGCGATTCAGTTCGAATTTCATGGCTCCACCCTGTTTTGTCCACCGTGATGATAATTAATTATTTAAGTGAATAAATAAACCTGTTGTTGTTACTAGCGAACCACAACTCTGTGGACTGAATTATTTTTCCTTTTTATTTCAATCTCTTGCCGTCCATATCCACGCAATTCCACCGTTGTATAGAGTCGGCACAGAGCGGGGACAGGCTGTGGATAAAATGGGATGAATCTCGGAACCCCGTTTTATCCACAGCCTACCCACACTAACTCGTCAATGTTCTCAACAGGTTTTGATAGTCGTCGTTGATCCGCGCATCACTCTCCCGCAGCTCCTTTACCTTGCGGCAGGCATGCAGGACCGTGGTGTGATCACGGCCGCCGAATTCTTCACCAATTTCCGGAAGGCTATGGTTGGTCAGCTCCTTCGACAGCGCCATGGCAACCTGGCGCGGCCGGGTGATGGACCGACTCCGCCGTTTCCCCAGCAAATCCTTGATGCCCATCTTGTAATAATTGGCCACGGTTTTCTGGATATTGTCGATGGTCACCAGTTTTTCGTGCAGCGCCAGCAAATCCCGCAGGGCCTCTTTCGTGAAATCCAGGGTAATGGGCTGGCCGGTGAAACGACTGTTGGCAATCACCCGCCGCAAGGCGCCTTCCAGCTCTCGAACATTCGAGCGGATTCGCTGGGCAATGAAGAAGGCAACCTCATCCGGCAGATCGACGCCGTCCTGGGCCGCCTTTCGAAACAGGATCGCCACGCTGGTTTCCAGCTCCGGCGGCTCGATCGCCACCGTAAGCCCCCAGCCAAAGCGGCTCTTGAGCCGTTCTTCCAGGCCGTTGACTTCCTTGGGATAGCGGTCACAGGTGAGAATCACTTGCTGCTGGCCTTCCAGCAAGGCATTGAAAGTATGAAAAAACTCTTCCTGGGATCGTTCCTTGCCGGCAAAAAACTGGATATCGTCGATCATCAGGGCGTCAAGGCCACGATAGAGCCGCTTAAAGTCGTTGATCGTGTTGTGCTGGAGTGCCTTGACCATGTCGCCGACGAAGCGCTCCGAATGGACATAGGCAATCCGGGCGCGCGGATTCTGCTCCAGCAGACGATTGCCCACCGCATGCATCAGATGGGTCTTGCCCAACCCCACCCCGCCATAGATGAACAGCGGGTTATAGGCCTGGCCGGGGTTCTCCGCCACCTGACGGGCGGCGGCGCGAGCGAGCTGATTCGACTTGCCCTCGACAAAATTTTCAAAGGTGTGATCCGCCACCAGCCTGCTGCCGATCACTACTTCCGCTGCCTTCGGTCGCTGATCCGAGCTCTCTTCCGCTTTCTGCCGTCGCGGCCGAACGCCGGCGCTTCCGACTTCAAGGTTCACCTGTGGGGCCTGGCTGTCCCCGCTCAGCTCACCGACCGCATCCTCGATCAGGGTCAGGAACTGGTCACGAACCCAGTCCCGGACAAAGCGATTGGGCGCCAGCAGGCGCAGTCTGTGCCGCGATTCAACCACCTGCAGCGGTCTGATCCAGGTGTTCAGTTCCTGTTCGCTGAGGTCTCGACCCAGGCGGTCCAGACAGCGTTGCCAAAGCGAGTCGCTCACCGAATACTCCAATGCGAATGTCGGGGGAATGCAGGGCTCGGCCAGCACGGCCGGAAATCCCGCAGTCTATACTTCTCGCAGCCTGTTATCCACAGCCTCTCAGGGTTGACCGGAAACGCTGAAATGGGTATATTTCGCGGCTTACCTTTTGCGTCCCTGGAGCCACCGCTTACCGGGGCCCGGCAACACACGGATCAAGCGTCATGAAGAGAACCTTCCAGCCCAGCAACCTGCGCCGCAAGCGCACTCACGGTTTTCGTGCCCGCATGGCCACCAAGGGCGGGCGGAAAGTGCTCAAGGCCCGGCGTGCCAAGGGCCGTGCCCGACTGACCCCGTAAGCCCGCTTTGGCGCACGTGCAGGCCGCGGCGGCGTACCCGCCTGATGCGCGTCTGACCAAGGCAGAGGATTTTCGGCGGGTCTTCCGCCAGGGAAAGCGGTCGAAAGACCGCTTTTTCACGATATTGGCTTGCGCCAATGGTTTGCCGCAAGCCCGCCTGGGAATGGCCATCTCCCGCCGGAATGCCGGCTCGGCTGTTGAGCGAAACCGGCTCAAGCGCTTGGCCCGAGAAAGCTTTCGGCACCGGCAGTCAACATTGGCCGGATTTGATCTGGTGGTGATGAGCCGGCCGGAGGCCAGCCGGGCCGATAACCGAACGCTCTTTGAGAGCCTGGATCGTCACTGGCAGCGGCTGATGAAGCGATGCGATTCTTCCTCCTCTTCCTCGTAAAGGCCTATCGGCTGTTGATCAGCCCCTTGTTCGGCCAATGCTGCCGTTTTCACCCCAGTTGTTCCGAGTATGCAATGGAGGCGCTCCAGACCCACGGCGCCCTCCGTGGTGCCTGGCTGAGCCTGCGCCGTGTTCTGCGCTGCCACCCTTTTAATGAAGGTGGTTTCGACCCCGTTCCTGGAAGTTGTAAACATCATCATCATGGATAATCAGCGTTTCTTCCTCATCCTCGCCCTGGTGGCCCTCTCCTTCTGGACCTGGATGGAGTGGAACCAGTATTTCGCCGAACCGCACGCCGACGCCCCGGAAGCGGCCGAGGAACTCACCCTGGATGAGTCCCTGGACGACGATGCCGTACCCCGGCCCGACGATGAACCCGACGCTCCGCGTCCGGATGATGATCCAGCCGACGCGCCGACCCTGGAGACCGTCCCCGAGCGCCCCGGCGGTGAAGAGATCACCCTCGAAACCCCGCGCCTCCGTGCTGCCATCCAGACCATTGGTGGTGAGCTCAGCCGATTGGACCTGCTGGATTATCGTGAGGACCTGGATCGTGACGACCCGATCCGCCTGCTGGACAATCGTCCTGACCGCCTGTTCGTGGTGCAACCGGGTCTGATCGCTGCCGGCGACTCCACCAGCATTCCCCGTCGAATCGAGTTCACCCACGAGGAAACCTGGGCCATCAACAGCGACCGTGAGCGGGTCGATGAAACCGAAAGCGACGGTCGTGCCGTTCGCCTGGTCTGGGAGGGCGAAGACGGCCTGCATCTGACCCGCACCTTCTACTTTCTTCCCAACAGCTATCAGGTCAAGCTGGAGCAGCGTCTCGAGAACCGTGGCGAGAACGACTGGCGGGGTGGCAGTTATCTGCAGATCGAACGGACCGATCCCGATATTTCCCGCTCCATGTTCAATCCCTCGACCTTCTCCCACAATGGGCCGGCCTATCACGACAGCGAGCGCTATGAGCGCCTGAGCTTCTCCGATCTCGCCGATCAGGACCTGCGTCTGGATGTGCAAGGTGGTTGGGCGGCGATGGTGGAACATTATTTCGTCGCCGCCATGATTCCCTCCAGTCCCGATCAGGGCGTCCGCTATTACACTCGTCATCGAGGTCAGGATCGCTATCTCATTGGCATGGCGGACCAGCGTGCCCGCAATCTCCAGGCCGGGGACGCGGTCGTTTTCGAACAGACCCTTTATCTCGGCCCCAAAATCCAGAGTGAGCTGCGCCCCGCTGCCCCGAACCTTGAACGGGTCGTTGACTACGGCATCATGTGGATCATCTCCCAGCCGCTGTTCATTGCCCTTAACTGGATTCACAAGGTGGTGGGCAACTGGGGTTGGGCCATCATCCTGCTCACCTTCCTGATCAAGCTGGCATTCTACAAGCTGTCCGAGACCAGCGGTCGCTCCATCGCCCGGATGCGCAAGCTGCAACCGAGACTGCAGACCATTCGCGAACGCTATGCGGATGACAAGCAAAAGATGAACCAGGCCATGATGGAGCTCTACAAGCGGGAGAAAGTCAATCCCGCTGCCGGTTGTCTACCCATCCTGATTCAGATTCCGGTCTTCATCGCCCTGTACTGGGTGCTGCTGGAATCCGCCGAGCTGCGTCACGCGCCCTGGATGTTGTGGATCCAGGATCTGTCATCACCGGATCCCTATTTCATCCTGCCGGTGATCATGGGTGCGTCCATGTTCTTCCAGCAGAAACTGAATCCGCCGCCGCCGGATCCGATGATGCAGAAGATGCTGATGTTCATGCCGCT
>NZ_SLKM01000092.1:0-3189 GCF_007134575.1 Natronospira sp. | reverse complement strand
GGCACATGGTCAGCTATACAGCCGGCTGGTTCTGGCCACGGTTTGGTTTTTATTGTGTTGGCCTTGGCTGCACCCTGGCTCTGCTTGGCGTTTGCATCGTTCGGTTGTTGTGAGTGAGCGTGAGGGGTGAGGAGTCAGGGGTTAGGAGTGAGGAGTCAGGGGCTAGGAGTGAGGCGCCCCTGCCACTGAAATCTGATTAAGAAAAAACGGCGGCCCTAAGGCCGCCGTTTTTTTGCTCGAAGCTCGAAGCTCGAAGCTCGAAGCTCGAAGCTCGAAGCTCGAAGCTCGAAGCTCGAAGCTCGCAGCTCTCAATCCCTTTCCCACCAGAACAATCCGCGCTCCTCGGCGTGATTGCCGATCTGGTTCATAGTGTGAGCGTCGTAGAGACGTCCGTTGACCATGACGTAATCGACATACTCCGTATTGCGGATGTTCTCCAGCGGGTTGCGGTCGAGCACGATGATGTCGGCCAGCTTGCCTTCGGTCAGGCTGCCCAGATGTTCGTCCATGCCCAGATAGGCGGCCGGATTCACCGTGGCCGTCTTCAGGGCTTCCATGGGCGACATGCCGCCCTGGGCGAACATCCAGATTTCCCAGTGGGCCGCCAGGCCTTCCCGCTGGCCGTGGGCACCGATATTCACCAGCACACCCCGGTCCTGGAGCTGCCGGGAATGGTTGGCGATATCAAAATGCACATATTCCTCGGCCTCCACCTTGGCGCGGCGGCGGGCGATCGGATCAATGATCTCCCGGGGCACGAAGTTCAGCAGCCGTTCATGCTCGAAGACATTGGTGTGCTGATACCAGTAGTTTTCACCCCGGAAGGCACCGTAACCCACGCTCAGCGTCGGCGTGTAACCCACCTCTGTCTGCCCCCAGAACTGCAGTACATCGTCATAGGTGTGGGGCACGCTGAGTGAATGCTCGATGCCCGTGTGCCCGTCCTGAACCATGTTCATGTTGTGCTGGAACAGGGCGCCACCTTCCGGGTGCACATGCAGCCCCAGCTCACGGGCGGCTTCCATGACCTGCTGGCGCTGATCGCGTCGCGGCTGATTGTAGCTCTTGACGCTGAAGGCACCGGCCTTCTTGAGACGACTCAGGTGCTCGCGGGCATCATCCAGACTGTCCACTTCCACGGTAAAGTCGGTGGTCGCGCCGTAGAGGATGCGGCCGGTGGAGAAGATCCGTGGCGCGGTAATCTGTCCCGCACGCCCCATCTCGTGAGCGGCAAACACCGTGTGGGTGTCGTTGGAGGGATCGTGATAGGTGGTCACGCCGAAGGTCAGGCTGGCGTGATTGACCCAGTTCTCCTGCGGAATGATCTGATTGCTGCCCTGAGAGCCATGCCAGTGGGCATCGATCAGACCCGGCATCACGGTCTTGCCTTCAACATCCTTGACGTAGGCGCCATCCGGCACGGACACCTCATCGGCGGGGCCGACCGCGACAATGCGATTGCCTTCCACCAGCACGGTACCGTTCTCAATGACTTCCAGCTCATCGTTCATGGTGATGACCTGGCCGCCCACGAAGGCCACCATGCCGTCGGGGATATCGGCCGGACTGCTGTAGCCGATGTCCCGGCCTTCGGCCAGGGGCATGTCCACATCATCCTGGTCGCCGTTGAGGAAATCGAAGATCTGCTCCAGACCGGCGCTGTAGAGCTCGGGGCCGGTGGACCAGTGGAGGTTTTCACTGTCGGACCAGTGAATATAATCCCCGGCCTCCTTGGATACCCGTTGAATGGGCAGGGAACGGGTGTTGGGGCCCAGTTGAATGGTCTGCCCGGAAACCGCAAAGGGGGCAATGTAGGCGTTGTAGCGCTCCTGGAAAGCGACCCAGTTCTGATCCGGGGAGACCCGGAAGTTGGTCGCCCAGGTGGTGGTGAAATGGGTCCGTTCATCGGCCCCATCCAGGTTGACGCTGACCAGGTTGCGGGTGTCGTAACCCTGGTAGCGGAGCAGGAACACCCGGTCGTTGTCACGCCCGAAGTGCGGGCTCTGCCCATTGGCGGTGATCTTCTCCATGTCGCCACCGCGGGCACTGGCGCGGAAGACGCCGGTGGTTTCCCCCCACCAGGGTGAACGCTGCATATTGCCCGAGATCTTGCGGAAGACCACCGTGTCGCCGTCCGGCGAGAAGGCGGGCTCCACATAATGCCCGGGTTCCTCAGTAATCACCCGGCCCTCGCGGCCGCCCCGGGCGCGAATCACCCGGACCGCACCATGGTCTTCATCGTTCCAGCTCACATAGGCGATCTGCCGGCCATCGCGGGAGAAAGTGGGGTAGAACTCGAAGTGGTCATTCTGCCGCGTCAGGCGCTGGGGTTCGCCGTCCGGCAGACTGCGGGTGTAGAGATGGCCACGGGATTCATAGACCACCTGATCGCCATTGGGCGAAACGGTTACCCAGCGCAACATCCGTGCTTCAACCTCATCGGGGGCCGGATCAATGGGCGGGCGCTGGGCGGTGCGGATTTCCCGTTCATCCTGGACACGGAAGGCGATTTCATCCACCTCGCCGCTGTCCACATCCACTTCATGGATCTTGCCGCCGGCCCAGTAGACGATGGAGCCGCCATCCGGCGACCAGGCCATGTTGGCGTACACACCATGGATGGCCCAGATTTCCTGCATGTCCCGCTCAAGGTTATCCACCAGCTTGCGTTCCTTGCCGGAGCGGATGTCCTTGATGAAGATCGCGGTGTCGGTGCCGACGCGTCGGATGAAGGCAATGGATTCGCCATCCGGGGCGGGGCGGGGATGAATGGCGCCGCCGGTGCCGCTGATGTAGGTATCCAGCTCCCCGGTCTCCCGATCCAGCCGGCGAATGTCATAGATGCCCGGATGGGGATCCTTGTCATATTCGAACAGGTCACCGGCAGTGGTGTCCTGGCTGAAATAGAGATAGCGGCCATCCGGGGAGAACGCGGGCTCATTCAGATCCTGCTGGTCGTTGGGGCGCTGGATCATCTGCATGCCGGCGCTGGTGCCGGAGCGGTGGTAGAGCCAGATCTCGCCGGCCCCCAGGGAGCGGGTACCGGTAAAGTGCTTGCGAGCGGCGATGTATTCCCCATCCGGAGTCCAGGTGGGGTTGTTCAGCAGGCGGAAGCTTTCGTCGCTGATCTGGCGGGCGTCCGAGCCATCGGCGCGCATGATCCAGATGTTGTCGCCACCGCTGCGGTCG
>NZ_SLKM01000158.1:0-3209 GCF_007134575.1 Natronospira sp. | reverse complement strand
CGGGCCTGGCCGCCCTGATTACCAACTGGCTGGCCCTGCCGGGCTACGTCTTCCTGGCCTTGATCCAGATGATCGTCATCCCCCTGGTGGTGGCCTCTATCATCCTCGGCATGGCCTCTTCCGACAGCATGGCTTCCCTGCGCAGCACCGGCATCCGGGCCGGCCTCTTTTTTGTCGTCACCACATTGGCCGCGGTGCTGATCGGCATGGTGGTGGCGCTCACCATTCAGCCGGGGCTGTATCTGGATGCGGCCAGCATCCAGGCCGAGCTCAAGCCCGCAGTGGAAGCCGCCGAGGCCGTGCCGGCCCCGGGCCTGGCCATTCAGGACCTGCCCGCCCGTCTGAGTGAAATGATCCCCGCCAACCCGCTGAAGGCCGGTCTGGAGCAGAACATGATGCAGGTGGTGGTCTTCGCCATCCTCATCGGGGTGGCCCTGGTCAGCCTGCCCCGGGCACAGCAGCAACCCCTGCTCAGCCTGCTGGCCTCCATTCAGGAAATCACCATGGTGGTGGTGCGATGGGCCATGCTGCTGGTGCCCTTTGCCGTCTTCGGCCTGCTCGCCCAGATCACCACTCGACTTGGGATAGAAGCCTTGCTCGGCATGGGCCTGTACGTGGTCACCGTCATCATCGGCCTGATCCTGGTCTTGATCATGTATCTCATCATCTATCGCCTGCGTACCGGCCGCCCCGTGGGCAAGTTCCTCTCTGCTATCCGTGATGCCCAGTTGCTGGCCTTCTCCACCTCGAGCTCGGCGGCGGTCATGCCGCTCACCATGCAGACCGCCGAGGCCAGACTGGGCGTCTCCGCTTCCACCACCCGTTTCGTCATCCCCCTGGGCACCACCATCAACATGGCCGGCACCGCCCTCTACCAGATGGTGGCGACCCTCTTTCTCGCCCAGGTCTTCGGCGTGGATATCGGCATCGCCGGCCTGCTGTTGGTGGTCTTCCTTGCCGTGGGTGCCTCCATCGGCTCGCCCGGCACCCCCGGCATCGGCATTGTCATCCTGTCCATGCTGTTGGGCAGCGTGGGCATCCCCGCCGCCGGCATTGCCCTGATCATCGGCGTGGACCGCATCCTCGACATGTGCCGCACCACGGTGAATGTCACCGGCGACCTGGTGGCTGCCAGCGTGCTGGACCGTCCGGAAGGGGGAGATCACTGAGCCGCTCAGCGCTGGGTCGGCAAGGCCGGGTGGCATCGAAGGGAGGCCCCCCTCAGGGCTTGAGCGACGTCAGGGTGCGGCCGTTGTCAGAATAAAACGGGTGCGGTTGGTGGGCGAATCCTGAATGTTCCTTTCAAGCACAGGCATGCCGTAGTGGGCCGCGGCATGGGCCGAGGCGATGGCCAGGGTGGCCACCGGTCGGGTCTCGCGCAGCAGAGCGACACTGTCCGCGGTGTCATGACTGGCTTGGGCCTTGAGCCAGGGATTGCGGCGCAGGAATGCCTGGCATTGGGACAGGGCAGCCGGGTGAGAGAGGACGGTGCCGCGGGTACGGGGTGTCCGGGGCTTCCATCCGATCAGGCAGTGGTGGATGGGGAAACTCAGGCTGTTCTGCATTCGCAGCTCGTGTTGTCGGTAAAGACGCTGGACCGGCCCGATGGGGCCGATGGTGGAATTCCACCAGGGGAACAGCAGGCGACTACCGGCTTGGGCCAGGTAATGCTCAATGGCCGCCTCAAATGACCGGGCGTGAATGAATCGCAGTTCCCCGGCCAGCAACACCTTTGCCGCCTGGGCACTATAAGAAGCCGGGCCGCCCTGGATGATGACCGTCTTCATCCCGTCGCTCCTTTTCGGTCCCAGCTTTTGTTAAGAATCTGATTTTGTATCCGGCGGGATTCAGCGGTGAGAATCTCGAAGAGATGGCGGGCGGCCTCGTCGCTCATGGGCCCGTCATTGGCCAGCGAGATGCGCAGGTACAGATTTTCCTCCCGTTGCCGGTCTCGGCAGGGCAGGCCGGCGCTGGCCTTCATCTCGCCGATCTGGCCGGTGAGCCGGATGCGCCGGTTGATCAGATCCAGCAGGGCGTGGTCCATGATATCCACCACCTGCCGCAGTGCCTTGATTTCCTCGTTCATCGCGCCTTACCTCCGTCATGCCTGAATGGCCATGCACGCCTTACAATGCCCGGGCACAAAAAAAGCCGGCCGCGATTCTGTCGCGGCCGGCTTTGGCTGGCGTGCAATTTGTCTTTCAGTTCACATCATGGGTTTGCACACCGCCACCGGCCGCCTCTTCCGTAGAAGAAGCGAAAGGAAAAGCCAGAATAAAAGGTGGCGTTGTGCAGCATGATACGAGCAGTCATTTCTCCGGGAGACCTATTCCTGATTATTCGCGATGAAAACGCGGAATTCAAGGCCGGTTAAGATCAATCAGGCATAAGGCGGCCTGGCCGTGGCTTCTCCTCGAACCTTATGTCCACCACTCGGTTATCAGCGGCCCGTATTTCTTCTGACTCCGGGCCACCATAGCCGCAAATTCCATTCAAGACTCAGTCGAGTTCACCGTATTCGGCAATTTCGATTTCCACCCAGTCAAAGGGGAAGCGGAATGGGAATACTCGCGTTCGAATCTCAATCAGAATATAGGCCCAGGCGGTGCCGTCTTCATCCGTGTAGAAGCTGAAGGGCTCCTCGTTGTACATCCGCTTGCGTTCCCAGTAAAAGCCCGGCGTGCGGTAAGGCTGCTCGCAAGGTTTGTCGATGGCGAAATCGCCGACTATCCAGGCATCTTCACCGGACTCACCCGGTATGCCATGATCAATATTTAGAGACCACCAATCCTGGAAGAAGTCAAATGTCGTCAGAAATGGCTTGAGCTGTTCATCGCTAAAGCCTACCAGGAAATTGGTATCTCGGCCCGGCGGTCGTGGTATGCCCCCGCATTCCGCCGGTACGTCGCTGAAGACCTCGAAACGGATTCGGCCCTGATACAGCAGGTTCGGGTCAAGCCCTTCCAGGGGGTAGAACATGCCGATGACAAGGCGCCCGTTGGAGACCACCTCCAGCTGCAGGGCCTTGCAGCAATCAGCGGTGCCTTCCTGGGCCGTGACCTGCCGGAACCCGAAGTTTCGCCTCTCACGGTCAGCTTCGCTAAAACGGGCTGCAACCGGCTGCCATCCGTCGTCGCCACTGTCGAAGGAGAACAGCCACCGGGGCGGACCCTCCTCAAGGGGGCCCGATTCCTCGGACAGGCATCCTG
>NZ_SLKM01000043.1:0-3229 GCF_007134575.1 Natronospira sp. | reverse complement strand
TGCCCAGGTGGGACAGTCCGTCTATGCCATGGGAAACCCCTTTGGCCTGGAAGGGAGCTTTACCGCTGGCGTGGTGTCGGCCTTGAATCGTCCGCTGCAGATCGATTCAGGTTATATCATCCGCGATCTTATTCAGACTGACGCCGCCATCAATCCGGGTAACTCGGGTGGTCCTCTGGTGGATAGCCGCGGGCGGATGCTCGGGCTCAATTCCATGATGATTTCCCCGGCAGCGGGCTCTGTGGGTATTGGCCTGGCAGTTCCCTCCAATACCGTGCACCGGATTGCCGGGCAGATCATCCGAGAAGGGCGGGTTGCCCGGGGTTGGATTGATATTCAGGGAATAGCGATTTCACCCAGGCTGGTCAATCAGGCTGGCTTGCCCATCCGACACGGCATTTTGGTGACCCGGGTTCTCCCTGGTGGCAATGCCCAGCAGGCCGGGCTTCGAGATGGTCAGGGCGGGCGGATGATTCGCCATGGGCCTCACCGGCTTCCAGTGGAAGGCGATATCATAACGGCCATCAATGGCCAGCCGGTTACCAGTGTGGCGGAACTGTTGCTCAGCCTTGAAGGTACTCGGCCCGGTGACGAAGCCAGGGTTCAAGTCTTTCGTGGGGGGAGAAGCCTCGAATTGAGCATCGTCCTGGGGGAGCGCCATTCAGGGCAGTGAACCGAACTCAATCGGCTACTTTCCATTGACTCGCCGGGCTGAAGCCTGAGAGCGGTGGCGCTGATTGCAGCTCAATCAAGCGGCCATGCCTGAATCGGGCACGCATGACCCGCTGCGATGCCTCGGTTCGAATTCGGAAGCGTAGCGTGTCGCCATCAAGTCGCACATCACGCAGATCCGTGATTAGGCCATCAAGTTCTGCCTCGCCCCACACTCGCTGGTAGTTCTGCTCCAGCCGCAGTTTGATCTCTTTTCCCTGCCTGCTTGCCCGCCATTCACCGGCAACGGCGGCCGGAACCCGCCAGAAGTAGATTTTTCGCTGATTGACTGCCCGATAGTCGTCAGCCTGCCAGCGTCCCATGTCGAATTCGTGGGAGACGATCCGGGTTCCGCTCGGCAGGGACAGCAGGCTGGGCTTCAGGCGTTGATTGAGCTCGGGGAGGAGATAAAGGGTGATGATGTCGGCGCCAGAGAGATCGGCTTCAAACAGATCGCCTTGCTCGAATTGGACGGCTTCTCCGACACCGGCGGCTTCGGCACGCTGACGGGATAGTTTGACCAATTGCCCGTCGATCTCGATGCCCCGGCCTTCGGCACCGAATTCCACGGCGGCCATGATGGGAATGCGACCATCTCCGGAGCCCAGATCCAGCACCCGATCACCGGGGGCGGTGTCCGCGACTTCCAGCATGGCGCGCACGACCGGTTCGGGCGTCTGGATGAAACCCACATCGGGCCTCGTCTCGGCCTGGCAGGGTGCCGCCAGGCCCGGCAGAAGCAGTGAGTAGAGTGTGGGAAGGAGCGATCGACGCATTCCGTCATGATCAACGGCAACTGTCATCCGTGCAAGGGGTTTCTGATACCCCGTCGGAGCCTGCTATCCTATGTGGAGTAGTGCAATTGCCGAGTAGCGGGGCTGGGGAAGGGACGGCCGGCAACCGTGCCGGTCGCGTACACGTATCTTTTTGCAGGGGAGACAGACGGTGACCGACAAACGTGCCGGTACCGAGGGAACGAGGCGTCTCAGGGAGCAAGGCCCCCAAGGGACAGTCTTCATTTCCCCCGATGAGCTTCCAGAGATGGACGAGGCCGCGGATAAGGCGGCGGTGAGTCCTGATTCTCCGGCCTTGCTGGGGCTCAGCCCGCCGTTCGTGGATCAATGGTTTCAGCTTCAGGCGGAACGTACCCAAATCGGGCGCAAGGCCCATAATGACCTGGTCCTGGAAGAGCCCAGTGTGTCTTTCGAACATGCCCGGATTGTTCGCTCTGGTGGCGATTGGCGTGTGGTCAATCTTCTCTCCACCAATGGCACCTTCGTCAACGGTGAACGGATTCACCAGTCCGCGCTCAAGCATGGAGATCGCCTGGCCTTTGGTAATGCCGCATTCCTCTTTGCCACCAGTGAGCAGGTGGATACCACTGGCCAGTCATTCCGACCCGCCAAGAGCAGCCGGCGTCAGAAGATGATCGCGACGGGCCTCGCCTTGCTGGGTATTGCGGTGATTGTCGCAGCCCTGCTGCTTCGCTAAAGCTGACATGGCATCGAAGTTGGGACGATACGAGCTGGGGCCGGAAATTGGTCGTGGCAGTATGGCCGTGGTCTACCGTGCTTTTGATGAGCGCCTTCAGCGCCCCGTGGCGTTGAAAATGCTCAAGGAAGAATACGCTTCCAGCGATCGCTATCGAAGAGAGTTCCTGTCCGAAGCCCATGCCGCCGGCAGACTTTCCCATGCCGGTATTGTGACCATCCATGATGTGGGTGAATCCGGGGGCAAGCCCTTCATGACCATGGAGCTGTTGCAGGGGGAGACCCTGCAGCAGCGGGTGGAGAGAGAGGGTCCCTTGCCGGTCAGTCATCTGCTGGACATTGGTGTGCAACTTGGCGAAGCCCTGGACTATGCCCAGCGAAACGGTGTAATCCACCGGGATGTCAAAGCAGACAATGTCATGCTTCTGGACGACGACAGCCGGGTAAAGCTGGCCGACTTTGGCATCGCCCGACTGCGTCAGGCAGGCGGCCAGGCCGCAATGGACGAGGGCGAAGTGGTGGGCACGCCCAATTACATGGCACCCGAGCAGGTTCGAGGTGAGGCCGTCGATGGGCGCAGTGATCTCTATTCCCTTGGCGTTCTGCTGTACCGCCTTTCCAGCGGTAGACTGCCTTTTGCCCGGCGTACCACTCGCGCCACACTGGAAGCCATCCTCAAGGGCAAGTCCGCCCGCTTGCGCCCAGGGGATCCGGAAACCCCGGCCGCGCTGGTGAGTATCATCACCACCCTGATGTCTCGTCTGCCATCCGATCGCTATCAATCCGGTGCCGAACTGGCCGCGGATTTGCGCGACATCCAGGCCGAGTTGATGTCCCGGCCGGGTCGTCGCTGGCGTATTCCGCTCAGCGTCCGCTGGCCGGTTGCGCTGGGCTTGTCCGTGGCCTTGACCCTGGTCGTTGGCAGTTTTGCGGTGTATCAGCATCAGCGGGCCGCCATGACTTCCCTGGTCTTTGAGTATGGGGGCAGCATGGCCGATGTGATCGCGACCGAGTCGGCCGAAGATCTT
>NZ_SLKM01000251.1:0-3257 GCF_007134575.1 Natronospira sp. | reverse complement strand
TGTTCCTGCTGGTGGCCCTGGCCGCCCTGGCCATCTACATGGTCACCATCAGCGGCGTGCAGCAGTTCACCCCGGTCCAGTCCGTCGGCGCCACCCAGGCCTGGTATGCCGCCCGCTCCGGCCTGGAGGCCGGTGCCTATCAGGCGGTTGAATCGGGGAGCTGTCCGGCGACCATCAATCTCAATCTGGACGGCTTTACCGTGACCGTCACTTGCAGCGAAACCACCCATACAGAGCGGGGGCAGACCTTCCAGGTCTATGCCCTCGAAGCCTTTGCCGAACGCGGCAGCCTCGGCGAAGCGGCCCATGTGGCCCGGCGGGCGACGGCAACAGCCACCACCGCGCCCTAGAGACAAGCGTGCAATCGTAGCCAAGGGCAGGGAAAGCCCGCGAAAGGGGAGTCAGTCCCGGCCCATGAAAATGAGACAGCAACAAGCAATAACCTCATCGCCCTGCTTTCAGGTCTGGGTCCTTTTGGCATGCCTGATCTGGCCAGGTGCACTGTTCGCCGACTGGTTCGACTCGGACTGGGAGTACCGCATGACCATCAGCCTGGACGCCGACCAGGTTGAAGCGGCCCTGAATGACTTTCCCGTTCTCATCAATACCAGCAACGAAACCGCCGAGGTCCGAACCAATCTCGCCAACAATGTGGCCCAGCCTGAAGCGGGTGATGTGGTCTTTACCGCCGGTGATGGCATCACCGTACTTGCTCACGAGGTTGAATTCTGGGATACCACCGGGCGTCTGGTGGCCTGGGTCAATGTGGCTGAGCTTGATCCATCCGATGATACCCAGCTCTACATCTACTATGGCAACCCCAACGCGGGCGACATGGAAAACGTGGAAGCCGTCTGGGCAAATAACTACGCCATGGTCCATCATCTACAGGAGTCGGGTGGTCTGGGTGCTGTTCTTATCGTCTCGACAGCCAATAATGTGGACGGCTTTGTCGGTGGGAGGGCTAACAATTTCCCGCAGTTTGTGCCGGAATCTCAGATAGACGGTGGACGCCGTCACCTGGGAGTACCTGCTTCGGGTTCGACGAATCAGCCCCGTCTCGAGTTTCCACATTCGGGCGCGATTGCCATTCAGGACGAGATCACCGTGGAAGTCTGGGGTCTTGTCGAAAGCAGTCAGCCGTCTCCCAACCATAACCCCTTGCTCTGGAAAGGGGATCGCATTGGCTGGGGTAACAACTACCATTTTCGCATTGCCGTTGTTGATAACGAGATGACCTGGGGCGTTACCTGCGGCAGCAGTGAAGTCTGGGAGCATAACGGCACCCCCGTTTGGGACCAATGGGCGCACTATGCCCTGGTATTGGACCGAGCCGCCAATCAATTGCGGGGTTACATCAACGGTCAGCTCGCCATGAGCCGCAGCGGCTGCGGCACGACCGTCCTGAACACCTTCAGTGATGACCCGGTACTTTCCGGATGGGGTGAGCGACTGAACCCCAGTGGGCAGGTTCGCTACCAAGGTGGGGTGGACGAGCTCCGTATCAGTTCAACGGCTCGCACCCAGGATTGGCTGCTGACCCAGTTCAACAACCAGAATGCCCCCGAGGGCTTTCATGAGTTTGGTCCTGAAGAAACGGAAGCCCTTGACGAGGATCTGCTGATTTCCTGGTGGTTTGACGAAGACTGGACGGAGCAAGGCAATCAGATCAGTGATCAGAGTGGCAACGACCGGACGGGTAATGCCAACGACATTGACTTCGGGCCCGCCGGCTCCGATGGGGCCATACCCGACAGTCCCGGCACCTGTGGTTTTGCGGATGTGCCCCTGTCCGGCAATATCACCACCGCCAGTGACGCAGAGACAAATGATGCCCACTCTTTTACTGCCGCGTTCTGGCTGAAAATGCCGCTCGCTGATCAGAGCAATGTCAACCCCAGCATCCTGGCATCCGGTAATCTCGATGGTTTCTTTGCCCGGCGCTTTGAAGTGCTGGGCGATTTTCGCGGATTTGACCGTGACCTGCTGTTCATGGTCAGGCAGGGCAACGAGAATAATCCCCGCGAACGTGAACTGAGCTGGAGACCCACCGCGGGTGCAGCCAATGACCCCTACGGCGATGAGTGGGTGCACATCACCGTTCGCCATGACATGGATGAAAGGCGGCTCTCCATTTACGCCAATGGCTCATTGGTGGAGACCCGTACCTATGGCAACCAGGGCCCCAGTCGGCTCGTGGATGCCGGTGCCCCTTTCCAGCTCGGTGGCTTTTCAAGTGGCACGGCACCCGCCGAGTATCAGATGGATGAATTTCGTTTCTTCGGCCGCGCACTCGACTCAGGGGAAATTGAAGCTCTGAGCCAGGAAAGCCGCGTCTGTTTTGAAGATGCCGACGCCTTCATTATTGATGCACCCGCCAATGCCAGTGTTTGTGGTCCCGCCGAGGTCACCATTACCGCCGTCGATGCCAACGGTAATCCCCTGACTGACTACCAGGAAGAGATTGCCATCAGCACCTCGAGTAACCGGGGTGTATGGAGTGTGGTCAACGCCAACGGCAGTTTCTCCGGCGGTGCGAATGATGGTCTGGCAGGATACCAGTTTGTCAGTGCCGACCAGGGCAGTATTACCCTGGCGCTGGAGAATCAGAGCGCGGATGATCTCGTCATCAACGTGGCTGAGGTAGATGGTGATGCTACAGGCGCCTCTGATTTGGTCGCATTTCGCGAGAATGCCTTCCAAGTCCAGTTCGTTGACAGCCTTGGCCAGGAAATCGTCGCCGGACGACCCCACGCCATGGAGGTATCGGCCCTGAGACAGGACCCGGATACCGGTGAATGCGGAGTGAACGCCAACTACGACGGCAACATTGGTTTGCGCGCCTGGATTGAACGCAGCGCCAATGATCCGGGTGGCCTGCCGCCTGAAATTGCTGGTGAGAGTCTTCCTGACAACCAACCCGGTGGCCCCAACATCCAGCTTGGCTTTGATGCGGGCACCGCGGAAATGACCTTGGATACCGAGGATGTGGGGCAGTACCGTATTGCCTTGTTGGACGTGGACAGTGGCCTGGTCGTTGACGAAGAAGGCGATCCGCGGCCCGTGTCCGGGGAATCCAGTCAGGGCACGGCCCGCCCCTTCGGCTTCGCCATCGACGAAATCGAAATGGACGGCACCAGCAACCCCGGCGGGACGACGCCGGCGGCTGCCATATTTGGCGCGGCTGGGGAACTGTTCAGTGCCCGGGTCATGGCAGTCCAGTATCAGCCTGCTGCGGACAGCAATGACGACGGCGT
>NZ_SLKM01000094.1:0-3264 GCF_007134575.1 Natronospira sp. | reverse complement strand
CCGCCGGCGTCCTCCCCCCATACGGGCACTTGGCCTTCTGCGTTGCCTGTGTCGCGCCCTGACGCCGTGCCGAGGACCGCCTCCCAGGTCGCGCCGTCGGAGCGGTAGAGGCGGGGTTCGTCGGTGGAGAGGTACCAGCCGTCGAGCCCGGCGGCCCCAGCGCTGGGGCGCGAAGCGATGTCACCGCTGTCCAGCGACTGAACGGTGCCCGACTTGATCGCCCTCGCAAGAAGTTTCGCGACGGTCATTCGCACGTCGTTGCCCGTAGACGTGTCCCGAGCAACCCAGCCGTCTGAGTCGTCGGCTACGTCGATCAGTGTCAGGTCGGTGATGAGCGTCTTGACGAGTTCGAGCGCCTCCCGATATTCAGCCGGGGCTTCGGCTAGGAGGTCCAGCAATTCTTGCTTAGTCATACCGTACCGCCTCCGTCTCGGTGCGTGCGCCAACGCTGGCGATCACGTGGAGCGCCTTGTTGTCGCCGCTGATTACACGCTCCCTGGTCATCCCCTCGCGCGGAGGCGACCCGGCGTCCATTCGCGTCTCCACGGTGATGACATCGCCATCCGATGCGCTCACGTCGACGCTGCGGGAGTACCACACCCCGTCCGCTGGGGCGGTCCACGACTCGACCAGAGCGCCGTTCAGCAACACCTTCGCCTCGTGCAGCCCATCGCCTGCAGTGTCCGGGGTTTGGTGCTCGAACTCCACGCGGTACGTACCGCCGAACAGCAGCCGGGAAACGAACTCCGTGGCGAACGCTGTGTCCTGCACCGCCGTCTCGCCTCGCACGGCGGCCAGGGTCTCGCTGCCTGCTGCCTGAGTAACACGCCACGACAGCGCGTCACCCCCGACAGCTACGCGGATGGCGTCGAGCAACTGACTTGACTGCGCCGTTTCCGGGTTGTTGTCGGGGGTGATGCCTGCCGCCGTCAGCAGGGCTGCCGAGAGCCCCACGAAGTCGTTGAGCCACGCCTCTTGCAGCGGCGTCCCGTCGCCGCTGTCGGGCGCGGTGTCGTCGCGGGCCTCCCCGAACGGGTAGTCGGGAGACGGGTCGCGGACATTGCCGGCGTAGCGTGTTGCGTAGTTGACAGCCATGGGGAGCCTCTTAAACGTAGTTGACGATTATACCGATCCACTGTTGCTTAGGGCAAATCTTGAGCAACAGCGTCTCGAAATCCTGACGGCGATCAACCTCGACTGTGCCGGCGTCCGGGAACGTCTCGCCGCCGATGTACAGCACCCACCGCTTGCCGTCATCGTCTGTCGGGGGTGGCGGGTAAACGGGGTTGTCAAGACTGCGATTGACCAGCATGTAGCCGTCTGCCAAGCGATTTCCGCATCGGGCGTCAGGGACACCGCACCGGGCGCGGGGGACACCCGATCGAATCAGCGGCACGTAGCCGATGGCGTCGGCTGGCGTGCGCGGATTCAGCCCCTCGCCGAACGGCTGCACAGCGAGCACGGTGCCATCACTGAGGGCTAGCACTCCGGTCGATCCAACGCCCTGCACACGCGACGCAGCCGACTCGGGTATCCACCATTCGTGGACATAGACATCATATCCCGCCGCGCGGAGCACCCCCTGAATATATGCTGGCGACTGCCCGCCCACCGCTGCCCACTCCCCGCGCAGGCGGCTGACTCGCTGCTGTTGTGTCAGGTCGCCAGGACGCAGCCCGAACTGGCGCTCCCACTGCAACAGGAATCGCGTGGATTCAGGCTCGATGTCCAGCAAGATCGCGTCGATGTGTCCCTTGAACGCCGGACCAATCGACGCCAGTCCATCGACCAGCGCGCGGAGATGTGTGCCGGGAAACAGTCGCCACGCCCTGCCGGACGGTAGCAAGTGGCTGATAATGCGAGAGAACATCAGACGCCAGCCACGAACGTGATGCTTGACAGCTTGGCTTTCTCGCCCTCTCCAAGCGTTCGGGCCAGCACCTCGCTGCCAGCCTCTTCAAGCGTGACCGACTGGAACGTCCCGCCCGCCTCTGCAACCACGGCCTGAATGATGCCGCCCAACTCAGGCGCGCTGATCACGTCCCTGCGCGGGAGCACGGACAGCCCGAGGATATACGGTTCGAGCCCACGGAAGTACTCGTCACAGGCGCTCTCGATGGACAACTCCACCGCTCCCGGATCGTCTGCATCCAGTCCGGCCACGGTGACGTCGAATCCTGTGCGCGTGATAGGGAGGATATTCGGGTAGGAGTTCAGCGGCCGGCGCCGGGGGAGCCCGTCCTGCCGAAACTCTACAGCGTTTTCAACCTCTTGCAGCTGCGCCGATGTGGGAATGCCGTCCGCGCTGCCGCTGCTCTCCTCGGTCGCCTCGCAGTACACGTCGACCGTGCCGGGCTGGCCCGTGTACGGATACGTGGCGATAATCCCTACAGGCTCCACGCTCCACTCCTGCCAGTCCGCCGCCGCGCCGCCCTGGGGTCGCTGACGAAACCGTTGGATGATCCGCTGTCGGTAGTCCTCCACCGCCTCACCATCTGCGCCGGTCACGGACTGGCTATCGACCGTTACCGTGCGCCGGACCGCCCCCGGAGGAGAAACGAAATCCAGCTCCTCGCCCGGATCCATGTTGCCGATAGCGCCACGGCCCCCGCCGCCCTGCTGGTCTGACACGGCTCGGATCGTGACCTGCACCGTGGCCGCGTCAAGCGGGACAGATGACAGGGTCAGGTAGGTGACGCCGGTGTCCGTGTTGAGCAGCTGCGTCCCGCTAGCGAGGCTGCCGGTCTGGTCGGTTACCGACACGTCGACCACCAACTCTGCGCGCACGGCTGCGGCTGGCGGGCCTGCCCCGGCAAGGATCCCCCACTCCTCCAGCGGGCGCAGCTTGCGACCGTTGAGCGTCGTCTCGTCAAGCGTTGCCGTGCGGACGAACATCTGGAGAGCGATGAACCCGGCGTACTTGTACAGCAGGATGACGACCCCGGCCAGCGCCTTTGCCAGCACGCGAATAAAGCTCTTGGGCATCAGGGGGATAGACTGATTCAGCTCGGCGCTGATCTGCGCAACGATATTCTCGGACAGCTCGGCGGTAGTGGGGGTAGTGACGCTCACAGTTCGGCTCTCCAGTTCTCTTCGTAGACCAGATCGACGGCATCCAGGTCGGCTACGATCTTGATGTGCCGCCTGATCCGCTTTGGCCCTGGCATCGTGGCGGTGACGGCAACCGACGTGGCCACCCCGACCTCGATCAGCCATTCGAGATCGCGCTCGGTCGCGTCCTCAATGCGGCGTAGGTTGTCCGGG
>NZ_SLKM01000140.1:0-12559 GCF_007134575.1 Natronospira sp. | reverse complement strand
CGAGCTTCCATCATGGCGCATCGACGCCGAGTGATGAAGGAGGGAGGAGACCATCTCATCGCCGTAAACCCATCCCTGGGGGCTCTGGGTTCGCCATCCTGGCTCACACAGTCCTGGAAAGGCCTGTCGCCACCTAGGCCTACCTTTGCTGGGGGTCACCTGGGCTGTGCTTGCTGAGGGTGTGTTCTGAAATGTGAGCAGATTGCCTTCGATTCGGCCGTTGAAATCGCGGATATACCCCCTCCCACGGCGGCTTTGGCATACGCTAATGCCCCCGTGGGAGCGAATTCATTCGCGAACAAGAGCTGCCAGGTGCCACCAAGGCGAAAGACTGAACAAAACTCTCCACTAGCACGGCTCAGGTGACAACCTCCAAAGGTAGGCCCAGGTTCTGGTGGCCTTGCTCAGGGCTGTGTGAGGCAGGATGCCGAACCCAGAGCCCCCAGGGATGGGTTTACGGCGTCCTTGAGCAAGGCCACCAGAACCTGGGCCGGAACGCCCCCGTCACCGATCTCGAAGGGCCTTAGACAGATCGAGGCCGCCCGGAAAACCTGTCATTACTCAAAGCCCACCCACGCAATCCATCGCTGACAGCGAAAGGCCCTAGCCCCATCGAAACCAATCGGCGTCGAAGCCGAGTCACATCTCACCACCGCCACTAAAGAACCCCTACGTTCGAAATCTGCCCTATACAGCCTAATGCCCAGAAGCTTGGGCCGAAGGCAGGCAGTGCGCTAAGCTTCAGGGCAGAGTCCCATTCACAGGCTTGGAGTCCCCCATGGCTAACGGCAACGACGAGCTCTATCCGGTACCGACGGAGATCGCTTCCAGGGCACATCTGGACAAGGCGGGCTATGAGGCCATGTATCGGCGCTCCATTGAAAACCCGGAGGCCTTCTGGGCCGAACAGGCCGAGCGATTCATCCACTGGTTCCGCCCCTGGGATCGCGTCATGGACTGGGACTTCAAGGAACCGCGAATCCGCTGGTTCGAAGGGGCCGAGCTCAACGTCAGCTACAACTGCATCGACCGTCACCTGGAAACACGCGGCGACAAGACCGCCATCATCTGGGAAGGTGATGAACCGGGTGACACCCGCCGCTTCAGCTACCGCGAACTCCATGAAGCAGTATGCCGCCTCGCCAATGGCCTGCGAGCCCGGGGGGTCCGGCGGGGCGATAGGGTTTGCATCTACATGCCCATGGTCCCCGAGGCCGCCATCGCCATGCTCGCCTGTACCCGCATCGGCGCCATTCACTCCGTTGTCTTCGGCGGCTTCTCACCCCACGCCCTGCGTGACCGGATTCTGGACGCCGACTGCAAACTGGTGATCACCGCCGACCAGGGTGTTCGCGGTGGCAAGATTGTCCCCCTCAAGGAAAACACCGACAAGGCAGTCACCGAATGTCCCGGCGTGGAAACCGTGGTGGTATTGCGCCGCACCGGCGCAGAGGTGCCCTCCAGTCCTGATCGAGACATTGACTACCATGAGCTGGTCGAAGACATGGAGCCCCACTGCGAAGCGGAACCCATGGACGCCGAGGACCCCCTGTTCATCCTTTATACATCCGGCAGCACCGGCAAGCCCAAGGGGGTACTGCACAGCACGGGCGGCTACATTCTCCAGGCCGCCATGACCCATCACTATGTCTTTGATTATCACGAAGAGGATATCTATTGGTGTACCGCCGATGTGGGCTGGGTCACGGGGCATAGCTATATTGTCTACGGCCCATTGGCCAATGGCGCAACCACCCTCATGTTCGAAGGCGTGCCGACCTATCCGGATGCCAGCAGACACTGGGACATTGTCGACCGCCACCAGGTGAACATTTACTACACCGCCCCCACCGCCATCCGTGCACTGATGCGTGCCGGCAATGAGCCTGTCCAGCAGTACAGCCGCAAGAGCCTGCGCATTTTGGGAACGGTGGGGGAACCCATCAACCCGGAAGCCTGGAACTGGTATCACCAGGTGGTGGGCGATGGTCGCTGCCCGGTGGTGGATACCTGGTGGCAGACCGAGACGGGCGCCATCATGATCGCGCCGCTGCCAGGTGCCACGGATCTCAAACCCGGCTCCGCCACCCGGCCCTTTTTCGGCGTCCAGCCAGCATTGATGGATGCCGATGGAAGAGAGCTGGAGGGAGAAGCCGCCGGCAATCTGGTCATCAAGGGCAGTTGGCCAAGCCAGATGCGGACGGTCTACGGAGACCATGAGCGCTTCGCTCAGACCTATTTCAGCGCCTACCCCGGCCTATATTTCACCGGCGATGGTGCCCGCCGGGACGCCGACGGCTACTGGTGGATTACCGGACGGGTTGACGATGTCCTCAATATTTCCGGTCATCGCCTGGGTACGGCGGAAGTGGAAAGCGCCCTGGTGCTTCACCCTGCTGTGGCCGAAGCGGCCGTGGTGGGCTACCCCCATGACGTCAAGGGCCAGGGCATCTATGCCTACGTCACCCTGATGGCAGGCAAGGAAGGCAGCGACGAGCTCAGTGATGAATTGATGGATCTGGTGCGCGACGAGATTGGCGCCATTGCCCGGCCGGATATCATTCAGTGGGCACCGGGTCTGCCCAAGACCCGCTCGGGCAAGATCATGCGCCGCATTCTGCGCAAGATCGCGGCCGATGAGCTTGATACACTGGGTGATACCAGCACCCTGGCCGACCCCGGTGTGGTGGACAATCTCATCGACAATCGAATCAAGCCCGACAGTGGCGCCTGATTGAATCAGGGGGACATGACGTGATCAAGGCCAGCCGCTTTCGGCCTGCCTGGTGGGCCCGCAATGCCCATGCGCAGACGATCTACCAGAATCTCCTCCGGCCCTATCCCCGCGTTGACACACGGCGCGAGCGAATCACGCTGGCAGACGGCGATTTTCTCGACCTGGATTGGGCCGGCCCGGACCACGGGCCGATGGTCATTCTTATCCATGGTCTCGAGGGCTCACTACAGTCCAAATATATCGCCGGCCAACTTCGGGCATTGGTGAATGCCGGCCTCCGCGGCGTGGTGATGCATCTTCGGGGCTGCAGCGAAGAGGCAAACCGTCTGCGGCGCGGCTACCACTCCGGCGCCAGCGAAGACCTGGAAGCGGTGGTCTCTCATGTGGAAAAGCACTGCCCCGGCGTCTCCCTGGCCGCGGTGGGTTACAGCCTGGGCGGGAATTTGCTGCTCAAATGGCTAGGGGAGCGTGGCGCTGATTGCCCCCTGACAACGGCAGTAGCCGTGTCAGTGCCTTTCCGCCTCTCCCAGTGCGCCCATGCCATTCGACAGGGCAGCTCCCGGGTCTACAACGCATTCCTGATGCGGCGTATGAAGGCCAGTTACCGGGCCAAGTTCTCCCGACGTGATGATGCGCCCTTCCCCCTTGACGCCCTGGATGGTTTGAAAAGCTTTCATGATTTCGACAATGCCATCACCGCGCCCCTGCACGGTTTCGACAATGCCGAGGATTATTATCAGCGCAGCAGCAGCATTGCCTTCCTGACTCGCATCCAATGCCCTACCCTGATTCTTCATGCCCTGGATGATCCCTTCATGCGCCCTGATATCGTCCCGAGCGAGCGGGAGATATCAGACCATGTGGAAGTGGAGATCAGCCCCCGGGGCGGCCATGTGGGCTTCGTTACCGGTCGCTGGCCCTGGCGGCCACGCTGGTGGCTGGAAGAGCGGGTAACCGGGCATTTGATTACGGCGTTTGAAATCAGCTAGCACAAAAAAACCGCCCCGGACAAAGCCGGGGCGGTTTCAGCTTCGATCCATGCAGTTGGATCAGGCGGCGTCGACCGCCTTCATGCTCAGGCGTACCTTGCCGGAGCGATCCACTTCCAGAACCTTGACCTTCACCACATCACCTTCCTGGACCACGTCCGACACCTTCTCCACTCGCTCTTCCGCGAGCTGGGAGATGTGCACCAGACCGTCCTTGCCAGGCAGGATGGTGACAAAGGCACCGAAGTCCATGATGCGGGCAACCTTGCCTTCGTAGATCTTGCCCACTTCCACTTCGGCCGTGATGTCTTCGATCATCTTCTTGGCGGCTTCACCGGCAGCGCGGTCCACCGAAGCGATCTTGATGGTGCCATCGTCGGCAATATCGACATTGGCACCCGTCTCTTCGGTAATGCTGCGGATGGTGGCGCCACCCTTGCCGATCACATCGCGGATCTTGTCCGTATGGACCTTCATGGTCAGGATGCGGGGCGCCCAATCGGACATTTCTTCACGGGGCTTGGAGATGACCTTGTTCATCTCGCCAAGGATGTGCAGACGCCCATCCTTGGCCTGAGCCAAGGCATCTTCCATGATTTCCCGATCAATACCCTCGATCTTGATGTCCATCTGCAGAGCAGTGACACCCGCTTCGGTACCGGCAACCTTGAAGTCCATGTCACCCAGGTGATCCTCGTCACCCAGGATATCGGTCAGAACCGCATGGCCGGCATCTTCCTTGATCAGGCCCATGGCCACACCGGCCACCGGGGCCTTGATGGGCACACCGGCATCCATCAGGGACAGACTGGTGCCGCACACGGAAGCCATGGAGCTGGAGCCGTTGGATTCGGTGATTTCGGAGACCACACGAATCACATAGGGGTACTCGTCCATGTCCGGCATCACGGCCTGAACACCGCGCTTGGCGAGCTTGCCGTGACCAATCTCACGCCGCTTGGGGCCGCCCATGAAGCCGGTCTCACCCACACAGTAAGGCGGGAAGTTGTAATGCAGCATGAAGGGCTGCTTGTGCTCACCCTCAATGGCATCAATGATCTGTGCATCGCGACCGGTACCCAGAGTGGTGACCACCATGGCCTGGGTTTCACCGCGGGTGAAGATGGCGGAACCGTGAGTCCGGGGCAGATCGCCAACGGTCACGTTGATGGGACGCACCGTACGGGTATCACGGCCATCAATGCGCTTCTCGCCGGCAATGATGCGACCACGGACAATCTTCTTCTCCAGATTGCCCACTGCCGACTTGACCTCACCCTCGGACCACTTGGGTTCATCCTCGCCTTCCGGAACCAGAGCGGCCACGGCCTTGGCGCGAATTTCACTCAAACGCTCGTTGCGTTCCTGCTTGTCGGCAATTTGATAGGCACCGTCCAGATCGGCATGAACCAGCTCTTCCACCTTGCCAGCCAGTTCGGTGTCCTCAGCCTCCGGCTCCCATTCCCAACGGGGCTTGCCGGCTTCATCGGCCAGTTCCCGAATAGCCTGGATGGCCGTTTGCATCTGCTCGTGACCATGAAGCACCGCACCCAGCATGACTTCCTCGGACAGCTCCTTCGCTTCCGACTCCACCATGAGCACGGCCTTATCGGTACCGGCCACCATCAGGTCCAGGTCGGATTCTTCCAGCTCGCTGGCATTGGGGTTGAGCAGGTACTCGCCGTCGCGGTAACCCACACGGGCAGCCCCGATGGGCCCGTTGAAGGGAATGCCGGAGAGCATCAGGGCGGCAGAGGTGCCGAGCATTGCCGGCACATCCGGATCCACTTCGGGATTCACGGAGATCACCGTGGCAATGACCTGAACCTCATTCATGAAGCCCTTGGGAAACAGCGGGCGAATGGGACGGTCAATCAGGCGCGAAGTCAGTGTTTCCTTCTCGCTGGGACGACCTTCCCGCTTGAAAAAACCGCCGGGGATACGGCCGGCGGCATAAGTGCGTTCCTGGTAGTTGACGGTGAGGGGGAAGAAGGGACGACCGGGATCGGCTTCCTTCTGGCCCACGGCGGTCACGAGGACCACCGTTTCGGACATGTTGACCAGCACCGCGCCATCCGCTTGGCGGGCAAGGCGGCCGGTTTCCATGGTCACCGCATGACCACCGTAATTGAATGTTTTGCTGATTGCTTTCACGATAATTTAACCCGTTGCCTGTAGTTCAGCGACGCAGATTCAGGCGCTTGATGAGGTCCTGATAGCGACTGCGATCCTTCCGCTTGAGATAATCCAGCAGCTTGCGGCGCTGATTCACCATGCGCAGCAGACCACGACGAGAATGATGGTCGTGCTTGTGCTGGGAAAAATGTTCGGTAAGCTCATTGATTCGAGTGGTCAGCAGCGCGACCTGCACTTCCGGGGAACCGGTGTCTTTCTCGTCGCGGGCATATTCACGGACCACTTCCTGCTTCTTTTCTGCACTCAGAGACATTGCCTGTTTAACTCCTGATTTACTTTGCGTTGCGCAAAGGGTTTCTGAATCCCGGTTCGGGCACATCCCGAAACCGCATTCACTACCCGGACCCCGCAGTGGCTGTCACGCCCACCGCCTGGGCCGTCCCAAGCCGCCTATTCTACGCCCGCGGCCCCTGGCGTCACAAGGGACGGCGCCCAGGCGCCGCCCCGAATCCCATCAACCGGTGTGAAGCAGGCGCTTCGGCGCCACCCGGCCATCATCCAGGATCTCGCCAATACCGAGAAATCCCCGATCTTCCGCATAAACGCGGACCCGACCGGCCACCGGCGCTCCGGCCACCTGAACCGCCTGCCCCTGGCGGAAATACCAATCCATGTCGGCACTCAGATTCACCGACTCCCACCCTGCCAGGGCAGTATCCGCCGGCTGCAGCAGGGCATCCAGGGCTTCCTGGCCCTGCTCGGCGGCCTCTTCCACCGCCTCCAGGCTGACCAGCTCGTCTTCAGAGTAGGGCCCGGCGCCAACCCGTCGCAGGCGACTCACATGGCCCACCGTGCCAAGCGCCGCGGCGATATCTTCCGCCAGGACGCGAATGTAGGTGCCCTTGCTGCACTGGGCCCGCAGGCTCAGCACCGGCGGATTGATCGCCAGGCAGCTCAGCGCGTGGATGGTGACCCGACGCGGCTCACGCTCCACCTCGACCCCTTCGCGGGCCAGGCGATAGAGGCGTTCACCCTTGTGCTTGAGAGCGGAATACATGGGCGGGATCTGTTCGATGTCGCCGCGAAAATCAGCCAGGACGCTTTCCAACCGCGCTTCATCCAGAGTCGGCACCTCGGCTGATTCCACCACCTCGCCCTCGGCATCGCCGGTGCTGGTGCGAGTTCCCAGCTGACAGTCGAACTCATAGGTCTTGTCCGCATCCAGTAGAAACGCAGACAACTTGGTGGCCTCTCCCAGGCACAGGGGCAAGACACCGCTGGCAAGGGGGTCCAGGCTGCCGGTATGGCCCGCCTTGCGGGCATCGAACAACCGTCGGACCCGCTGCAGGGCCTGGTTGGAACTCATTCCCAGCGGCTTATCCAGGGGCAGTACGCCATGAACGTCCCGCCCGCGCTTGCGACTACGACCCACGCTCGTCCTCGTCCTCGTCATCTCCACGCCGACGGCGATCACTTTCCACAGCCTGGTCAATCAGGGAACTGAGTTCCGAACCCCGCTCCAGACTGTCGTCATGCTTGAAGAACAACTCGGGTGAGCGACGGATATACATGGTCCGGCCAAGACGGGCACGCAATGGCTTGCGTGCGGCGTCCAGGCTTTCCACCAGGCCTTCCGGCGGATCGCCCAGGAAATCCACCCAAACATTGGCGCGGGAAAGATCCCTGGCCACTTCCACATCCGTGACGGTAACCTGCCAGGCAGCGTCATGATCCACTTCCTCACGGATGATCAGACTCAGCCGCCGCTTCATTTCCTCGGCCAGCTTGCGCTGCCTGGCACTCGTCGGTTCCTTCACTTCAGGCTCCTTACAGCGTCCGCTGAACTTCGTGACGCTCGTAACATTCGATCTGGTCGCCGGCCTTCACGTCGTTGTAATCCCGCACACCGATACCGCACTCGGTCCCGGAGCGGACTTCATTGACGTCGTCCTTGTAGCGTCGGAGGGATTCCAGTTCACCCTCGTAGATCACCACGTTGTCACGCAGGACACGGATCGGGTTGTGGCGACGCACCGCGCCATCCACCACCAGACAGCCGGCAATATTGCCGAACTTGGGCGAGCGGAACACATCCTTGACCTCTGCGAGGCCCACGATCTCTTCCCGAAGCTCCGGCGACAACATGCCGGACAGGGCCGCCTTGACGTCGTCAATGGCTTCGTAAATGACGCTGTAGTAACGCAGGTCCACGCCGGTCTCGCTCACCTGCCGCTTAGCAGAGGCATCGGCACGAACATTGAAACCGATGATGACCGCATCGGAAGCCGCTGCGAGGTTGACATCGGATTCGGTGATGCCGCCCACGGCGCTGGACACGATCTTGACCTTGACCTCGTCGGTGGAGATCTTCTGCAGGGATTCGGAAAGCGCTTCGGCACTGCCTTGCACATCCGCCTTGATGAGCACATTGAGGATGCCCACATCGGCGCCCTCGCCCATCTGCTGGAACATCTCGTCCAGTTTGGCCGCCTGCTGCTTGGCCAGCTTGGCATCCCGTTCCTTGCTCTGGCGGAACGCCGCCACTTCACGGGCCTTGCGTTCGTCTTCAACCACCACGACGTCATCACCGGCCTCGGGGGTACCGGACAGACCCAGGACCTCCACCGGGATGGAGGGACCGGCTTCCTTCACCTGTTTGCCGGTCTCGTCAAACATGGCACGAACGCGTCCATATTCCTGACCGGCCAGCAGCACTTCCCCCTGACGCAGGGTGCCATGCTGAACCAGCACCGTCGCCACCGGACCACGGCCCTTCTCCAGCTTGGACTCGATGACAATGCCATGGGCCACATTGCTGTCCACGGCCTTGAGCTCCATCAGCTCTGCCTGCAGGGCCAGCGATTCCAGCAGCTCATCAATCCCCTGACCGGAATGGGCGGAAACATGAACGAACTGGGTATCACCACCCCAGTCTTCCGGGATCACTTCATGTTGAGCCAGCTCGTTCTTGACCCGATCAGGATCCGCTTCCGGCTTGTCCATCTTGTTGACGGCAACAACGATCGGGGTGCCAGCTGCCTTGGCATGCTTGATGGCCTCGATGGTCTGGGGCATTACGCCATCATCCGCGGCCACCACCAGCACCACGATATCGGTGAGCTTGGCACCACGGGCCCGCATGGCGGTGAAGGCGGCGTGACCGGGTGTATCAAGGAAGGTCACCATGCCGCTGTCGGTCTGCACATGGTAGGCACCAATGTGCTGGGTAATGCCGCCGGCCTCGCCACTGGCCACCTTGGCCTTGCGGATATGGTCCAGCAGCGAGGTCTTGCCGTGGTCCACATGGCCCATCACGGTCACCACAGGTGCGCGGGGGATTTCCTGGCCCTCGGTGGGAACTTCCATCACCTTGGATTCCAGTTCATCCTCGCGCTGCAGCTTGACCTTGTGACCCAACTCTTCCACCACCAGGGCAGCGGTTTCCTGATCAATGGACTGGTTGATGGTTGCCATCACACCCATCTTCATCATGACCTTGATCAGCTCATTGGCTTTCACCGCCATCCGCTGGGCGAGATCGCCCACGGTAATGCTCTCGGGCACAACCACCTCGCGGACCACGGGGCCGGCCGGCTTTTCAAAGCCATGACGACCACCGGAGGACGATCGGGTCGGGCGGACCTGGCTGCCCCGTTTGCGGCGACCTTGCTTGTCCCGCGCCACATGCAGTTCCTGACGGCCACCCTTCTTGTCCTTCTTGGGCTTGGCCGCCTTGGCGCGCTGACGTTTTTCGTCCTCTTCTTCCTGCTTGCGAGCTTCCTGCTCGGCCTTGCGGCGCTCTTCCTCGGCTTGGCGCTCCCGCTCCGCTTCCTCGCGGGCGCGGACATCTGCCTCACTTTCTTCGTCGGCCGACTTCTCTTCCTCGGCGGTTTCTTCCACCGCCTCGGCTTCCACATCGACACTCTCTTCGGCCTCGGCGGGGGCTCCGGCTTCTTCCACCGTCTCAGCCTCGGCAGCCTGAGCTTCTTCAGCGGCCTTGCGGGCTTCTTCTTCGGCTTTCTCCTGCGCCTCACGCTCCTGGCGCTCGGCTTCTTCCCGGGCGCGCTTCTCCTCCTCCAGGCGACGAAGCTCTTCTTCCCGCTTCTTCTGCTCCTGCTCGAGGATATCCTTGCGCTTGACGTAGGTCCGCTTGCGCCGCACTTCCACATTCACGGTCTTGGCACGGCCCTGACCACCGGAGGTGCGCAGTTCGCTACGGGAACGGCGCCGCAGGGTGATCTTGCTTGGCCCCGACTCCTCACTGTCCGCGGCCTTGCCTCGGCTTTTCTGCAGGTGCGCCAACAGCTCCATCTTCTGATCATCGTTGATGGTGCCTTCAGGGTCGGTCACATCGATGCCCGCATCGCTGAGTTGGGTCATCAGACGGTCCACCGACACGCCCAGGTTGTTCGCAAATTCTTTAACGGTCACTTCCGCCATACGGCAAAGCTCCTCGTCTCAATATCCGGACCGGTCTGAACCGGTCGCATTCCCCGTCGCTCGAGCGGCGGGATGAGTCAGACTGCCTTCATGGGCTTACTGGGAAGACTGTTCCTCCTCACCTTCCTGCTCGGCGAACCAGGGCGCACGGGCTTCCATGATCAATTCCGCGGCCCGATCCTCGTCGAGTCCTTCGATATCGCTGATATCGTCCACTGCCTGCTCGGCAAGATCATCCATGGTGCGGATGCCCTTCTCAGCCAGCTTGCCTGCCAGGGCCTCATCCATGCCCTTCATGCCCAGCAGATCATCGGCCGGTTCCTCGTCCTGACCATCCTCGCCGGAGATGGCCATTTGCAGCAGGACATCCCGGGCCCGGCCACGCAGCTCGTCGACCACATCTTCATCGAACTCTTCCACTTCCAGCAGTTCGCTGGCCGGCACGTAGGCAATCTCTTCAATACTGGAGAAGCCTTCCTGCACCAGGATCATGGCGACTTCCTCGTCCACATCCAGCTTCTCCATGAAGCTTTCCTGGATGCTCCGAGCTTCGGATTCGCTCTTCTCGGTGGCCTGACTCTCCGTCATCACGTTCAGCTCCCAACCGCTGAGCTGACTGGCCAGACGGACGTTCTGCCCGCCGCGGCCAATGGCCTGGGAGAGCTGATCTTCCTCCACCGCGATGTCCATGGTGTTGGTGTCCTCGTCCATGACAATGGACAGGACTTCCGCCGGCGACATGGCATTGACCACAAACTGTGCCGGGTTATCGTCCCAGACGATGATGTCGATACGCTCACCGGACAGTTCATTGGAAACTGCCTGAACGCGTGAACCCCGCATGCCCACACAGGCACCCACGGGATCAATGCGATCATCATTGCTGCGCACGGCGATCTTGGCACGAAGCCCCGGATCACGCGCTGCACCCATGATGTCGATCAGGCCCTGACCCACTTCCGGAACTTCCAGCTCGAAGAGCTTGACCAGAAACTCCGGGCAACTTCGACTGATGAACAGCTGGGGCCCCCGCTGTTCGGAGCGGACTTCCTTGAGGTAACCGCGGACCCGGTCACCGGCCCGAACAGCTTCACGGGGAATCATCTCTTCACGCGGAATAAAGCCCTCGGCGTTGCCGCCAAGATCAATCCAGACGTTACCCCGCTCGACACGTTTGACCTGGCCGGTGAGCAGTTCGCCCACACGGTCTTCGAAGGCCTCAACCACCTGAGCCCGTTCGGCCTCACGTACTTTCTGGACAATCACCTGCTTGGCCGTCTGGGCAGCAATTCGGCCAAACTCCACCGACTCCAGAGGCTCTTCAACGTACTGCCCCGGCTCCACGTCATCGCCGTATTCATCCTTGGCGTCCATGAGACGAAGCTCCTTCTCGGGACTCTCCATCTCCGCGTCGTCCGGAATCACCAGCCAGCGCCGGAAAGTCTCGTAGGAGCCATCCGAGCGATCAATGCTCACACGAGCATCGATCTCGCCACCATGACGCTTTCGGGTGGCCGAGGCCAAGGCAGCCTCAATCGCCTCGAAAATCACTTCCTTGCTGACGCCTTTCTCGTTGGAAACGGCCTCAGCTACCAGCAGGACTTCTTTATTCATGTCCCCATCTCCAGTCGCATGACTTCCGACTCACTGCTTGGGCGCGAGTCGTGCTTTATCGATACGTTCAAAGGGCAGTTCGTAGACTTCATCGTCCACCTGCACTTTCACCAATTCGTCTTCCACCCCCAGGAGCAGCCCCTTGAAGCGGCGGCGCCCTTCAAAGGGGGCGTCCAACTGCACACGGACCCGCTCTCCGGCAAAATGCTCGAAATGGGCCAGAGTCCGCAGCGGGCGCTCAATACCCGGGGATGACACTTCCAGGGTGTAACGCCCCGGAATCGGGTCCTCAACGTCCAGGATCCCGCTGACCTGCCTGCTGACCGCCTCACAATCATCCACGGTGACGCCGCGCTCGATATCGATATAGAGACGCAGCAGATCACCGCCGGGCTTGAACTCCAACTCGATCAGGTCAAAGCCCATGCCCTTGATGGCAGGCTCCAGCAGTTCGATCAGTTGTTCTTTCATTAACGCCAAATTCCTCAAATTTTTCTGGCAGCCCATACGAAAAAGGGGCCGCAACGGCCCCTTCAGCATCGACCCCCTGCAGGGGTCCCGACTGTACGAAATGCGCCTGCATTCCGAACCGGACCCCGGAGGGCCGGTCGAGCCGCCGCCAACGAAAAAGGCCCCGGAGGGG
>NZ_SLKM01000188.1:0-3318 GCF_007134575.1 Natronospira sp. | reverse complement strand
CCTCCGACGCCACGACCACGCTGACGCGCGCTTCACCGTCGTCGACGAGTGCGACGGGCTGCGCCCACGCGGGCGCGGCGAGTGCGATCGAGCCAAGCAGGAAAGCGAATAAAGCGGTTACAATTGCCGCGGACTTGCGTTGACGAGGCCGTGCGCACATCGCGATTGCTCCAGTAATGACAACGGTTCAAAGGAGACGGTCGATCACTATAAGCGTGCCGTGTCGGCGGTTGCAAGTGGATTGGATATCCCTCGGCGTCTTGAAACTTCAAAGCGCGGCGTGAGGCTCGATATGGGCGATTCGCGGTCGGTTGCGGGCGGCTGTGATTGCATCGAAGCCGGTGTGCGCTACGGGCCCGTCTTCGAGGTCGCCGACGACGGCGCGGGCAGCCCGCGGTTGGTGCTGCGCGAAGGCGCGGCGACGATCCGCGCGCCCGTCGCGGAAACGGCGCTGGTGATGATCGACGTCTGGAGCACATACGACGCGCCGCAGGGCGAGCCGCCGGCATCAGCCGTTCCAGGAAATCCCGGGGGCCATCGGGCCGGAAGTCTTCAGCGCTGTCGGTTGCCGCTCCGGCTGAATCGTTCTCTTCGGTGCGTACGGGAATGGCTCGCTGGCGCATGGCTTCAATGGTGTCCCGGGCGCCCTTGCCGGGCGACGCTGAAGCAGGCTCACCACCCAGTTCACGAACAATCATGTCGGCCAGACCGATGCCCTGGCCTTGAGACATCTCCACCGCGATCTGCTGATCGAACATATCCCGGTAGAAGTTCATTTCATTGCCGCCGGTGAGATCGTCACCGAAGCTGGCCGCCCGCATGCTCTGCAGCATCATGTGGGTGAACAGAGACTCGAAATGCCGCGCAACTTCCCGCAGGGCTTCCGGATCATCCCGACGAGCCTTGCCGCGCAGGCGTTCAAGACCCTGGAGGTCGGTAAAGACGGGCTTGTCACCGGAAATCATGGCCGGGCCTCCTCAGATCACCACCAACTGGGCGCGCAAGGCACCCGCGCGGTCCAGGGCCTCGAGGATGGCCACCAGATCACCGGGGGCGGCGCCGACCTCGTTGACCGCCTCGACGATCTGGTCCAGCCCCACGCCCGGGTCGAACAGGAACATGCTGGCATCTTCCGGCTCCTCGACCTCAATCTCGGTACGTGGCACGACGATGGTTTCCCCCGGCGCAAAGGGCGAGGGCTGCACCACGAAAGGCCGCTCACGAATGCGCACGGTCAGCGCCCCGTGGCTCACCGCGGCGGGGCCGACGCGGACATTGGAACCGATGACCACGGTGCCGGTACGGGAATTGACGATTACCCTGGCCGGCCCTTCGCCGGGTTCCACCCGGAGGTTTTCCAGCACCGAAACGAAGGCAATACGCTGAGTGGGATCATTGGGGGCCTCAACCCGGACGGAAGTGGCATCCAGAGGCAGGGCGGTATTGGCACCAAAGTTGTCGTTGATGGTTTCGGTGAGACGGTGGGCGGTGGTGAAATCCGAATCATTCAGGTGCAGGGTGATGAACTCCTGCTCCTGAAAGTTATTGGGCACTTCCCTCTCCACCGTGGCACCGTTGGGTACGCGACCGGCACTGGGCACATTCACCGTCACCCGTGAACCGTCCTGGCCATCAATACCAAAACCCGACACCACCACATTGCCCTGGGCCATGCCGTAGACCTGTCCGTCGGCACCCAGCAAGGGCGCCATTACCAGGGTGCCACCGCGAAGACTGGTGGCATTGCCAAGAGAAGACACCGTGACATCGATTTCCTGGCCGGGCTTGGCAAAGGGTGGCAGCTCGGCGGTGAGGGAGACGGCGGCCACATTGCGAAGCTGCGGGTTGACGTTGGCCGGCACCTCGATGCCGTAGGTGGAGAGCATGTTCTTCACGCTCTGCACCGTGAAAGGCGTCTGGGAGGTCTGGTCACCGGTCCCATCCAGGCCCACTACCAGGCCGTAGCCGGTGAGCTGGTTGGCCCGCACACCGCCGACAGTAGCCAGGTCCTTGACCCGGTCACCCTGCTGATCGGCCATCACCTCGCCAAGCATCTGTTGCGCCGTGGCGGGCAGCAGACTCAAGCTCAGCAAGAAACCCGCGAACCAGGCAGTGGCAGCTTGTGCTTTCATGACCGATCCTCCCTCACAAGGGGCTCAAGGGTGACTGGAAAAAGCGGGTCAGCCAGCCAGGCTGATTGGCATTGGCCAGGCTGCCGGTGCCGCTGTAGGTAATACGGGCATCGGCGACCCGATTGGAAGGCACGGAGTTATCCGAGGCAATATCCTGGGGGCGGATGATGCCGGCAATACGCACCATTTCCTCGCCCTGGTTGAGGGTCAGCCATTTCTCCCCCTGCACCATCAGGTTGCCGTTGGGCAGGCGGCGGGCGACGGTCACCGTGATCTCGCCCTCGAGGCGATTGCTCTGGCTGCTCTCACCGCCGCCTTCGAAAGAACGGCTGCTACCCATTTCCGTTTCCAGGATGGGCCGCCCACGGTGGGTCACCCCGCGGCCAAACAGCGTGGGCGGCTGCATACTGGTGCTGCTATCCCGGCTGGTATTGGTATTCATGCTCTTGCTGGCATCGGTCCGTTCCACCAGGCGGATGGTGAGAATGTCACCCACCCGCCGGGCCCGGCGATCCTCCACCAGGGAACTGGCATAGGCCGCCTGGAAGATGGAGCCGCTGACCCGCTCGGACTCGGCGGGCTCCTCGGGCATGACCGGCTCGTAGCTGCGCTCGTCGTCCCGAGGCGCCTGACCGGCACAGCCTGCGAGAAAAGCGGCAATGATCAGCAGCATGAGAGCGGCAAGCCCTTGCCGCCCCAACGATACCTGACGATGTTGTCGAGACACTCCAGTCATGATTCATCCACTCCCATCAATGTGAGCGATTAAAGCTGCTGGTTGGTGAACTGCAGCATCTGGTCGGCGGAGGAGATGGCCTTGGAATTGATCTCATAGGCCCGCTGGGTCTCGATCATGTTCACCAGCTCTTCCACCACATTGACGTTGGAACTCTCCAGTGAGCCCTGCTGAAGCATGCCGAGACCGTCGAAACCCGGCGTGCCCGGCTGGGGCGGACCACTGGAGGCGGACTCCATGAACAGGTTCTCGCCCCTGGCCTGCAGACCGCCGGGGTTGATGAAGCGGGTGAGCTGAATTTCACCCAACTGAACCGGCTCGGCCTGTCCCGCCAGCTTGGCGCTCACCGTGCCATCCGAACCGATGGAAACGCTCTCGGCATCCGGGGGAATCTGAATACCGGGTTCCAGGGAATAACCACTGGAAGTCACCACTTCGCCCTCGGCATTG
>NZ_SLKM01000030.1:0-3322 GCF_007134575.1 Natronospira sp. | reverse complement strand
TGGCGGGTCTTGTCGGTCAGGTAGAGGGTCAGGGCCATGAACAGGGCGATGGTGATGACGTGCAGGTTCATGGACAGGCCGGCTTCGGTGATGAAGGCGCAGGCCAGGGCGACCCAGGCGGCGGCCATGGGGATGCCGGGGTAGTCGGGGCTTCTCGGCTGGCCTTCCCGGCGGCGCAGGGAGAGGTAGATCAGCACGAACAGCAGCAGCATGAGTGCGGCGATGCCGCCCAGGCCCCGGGTGGCGAGTGAATCCAGGTACTCGCTGTGGGCGTGGGAGTAGGGTTCGATGATGGGCGCGGCCAGGCCCCGCTCGATCCAGGGGCCGGTGACGGCGCGGAAGGCGCCGGTGCCGTGGCCAAAGAGCGGTTTCTCGCCAAAACCAATCATGGCAAAGCGCCACATCTCCAGGCGCTTGGGCATGGAACCGATCACATGCGGATAGCGGTATTCGCCGGGGAACAGGGCCTCGGGGGTCCATTCCAGCCAGCCGCCGGCGTCGATGCGGATGTCGATGTACTGTCCGGCCGACAGGCCCGGACGCAGGTCGATGGCGCTCAGCTCGCGGGGCACGGTCTGCCAGTCGCCGCCGGCGACGCGGATTCGGGCACCTTCGCCACGTGCGTGAACCCGGGCGGGGGTGGGTTCGGCCTGGTCGTGGACGCTGCGGTAGAGGCGCGCGGTGGCTTCATGGACGGCTTCGGCGGTGACCGGTTGGAAACGGTAGCGGACGCCAGCGCCGCAGGGGCCCTCCTCCTCGATGACGCGGGGCTGCTCGAGCGCGGTGGCGCGGAAACCGGTGCTGGCAAGCGTCGCTTCCAGCAGGGTGGCGTTGTCCATGCAGCCGGGCTCGGCGACTGCCTCCCGGGGCGGCATCGTGGCCTCGGTTTCGGCGTAGCGCTCGATTTCGTTGAAGCCTTCGAAGATCCGCTGGGTGATACCGTTCTGGGCCACCAGGACGACGGCCGCCAGCAGGATCGCGGGCCCGCCGAGGAAGACGGCAGCGGCGCGGCGGTCACCATTGCGAGCGAAAAGAATGGCGAGCACGAAGATACCGCCGGCCACCGCCAAAAGCCCCGCGCGCACACCGGAGCCGATCACGCCCACCAGGGCGAGCGCCGCGCCGAGGGCGAGGAACAGGGCCAGGGCCTTTTCCTGGCGATATTGCCAGGCGGCGCCGGCCACGGCCGTCGCAATCATGGCGCTGATGATGCCGTAGCTCATGATGTGGGCATCACCGGCAACCCGGTGATTGAGGCCCTCGCCCACCTGCCAGAGCTCGACCAGGGCGGCAATGCCGATGGCGATGCCGGCCAGGCCCAGGCTCGCCCAGATCAGGCGCTTGGGCGGGCGGGCCCAGATGAGGGTGATGAGGAAGGGGAGGAAGAACAGCAGGCGGTAATGGCGGGCCATGCGGTCGATGCCGCCTTCCACGAAGGCATTGGCCGCCCAGGTGAAGATGCCCACGCCGAGAAAGGCGAATACCGCCCACAGCCAGCGGTGGCCGTCGATGTTGGTGAAGCGGAGAAAGCCCATGCGCACGCCGAACCAGAGCCCGGGCAGGCCGGCCAGCAGCAGGGTGAGGTTGCGCCCATCCCGCCACAGCAACAGCAGCATGGGCGAGATCAGCAGACAGACGATGAAAAAGCGGTGGACGTTGCCAAGGCCAGACCACCACTCCCTGGTTTCCCGGAGCATCACGCTCTCCCCTTTCCAGAAGTCTTGGATTCGGGGGAGATTATCAGGCTAGCCCGACTCTATCCATCATGCTGGCGTGGGGCCTGCCCGGGGCAGGCCGAAGCCGGCTCAGCCGGCCTGCTTGATGGCCTCGTCGCTGAGGCGCCCGCGCAGGCTGTTGGGCATGGCTTCGGTGATGACCACGTCCACGAACTGCCCGATCAGCGCCTCGGGGGCATCGAAGTTGACCCAGCGCATGTTCTCGGTGCGCCCGGCGAGCTGGCGCTCGTCCTTCTTGGAGTGCTTTTCCACCAGCACCCGCTGGGTGGTGCCCACCATGGCTTCGCTGATCGCCCGGGCCTGCTTGTTGACCCGGTCCTGGAGCAGGGCCAGGCGGCGCTTTTTCTCTTCCAGGCTGACGTCGTCTTCGAAGCTCGCCGCCGGGGTGCCGGGGCGGCGGCTGTAGATGAAGGAAAAGCTCTGGTCGAAGCCGACATCGGCGATCAGCTGCATGGTGTCGTTGAAGTCTTTCTCGGTCTCGCCGGGGAAGCCGATGATGAAATCCGAGGAAATGCTGATGCCGGGGCGGGCCTCGCGCAGCTTGCGGATCTTCTGCTTGTATTCGAGGGCCATGTGGCCGCGCTTCATGGCGGCGAGGATGCGGTCGGAGCCGCTTTGCACCGGCAGGTGGAGATAGCCGGCGAGCTCAGGCACGTCGCGATAGGCCTCAATGAGATCGTCGGTGAATTCCACCGGGTGGGAGGTGGTGAAGCGAATCCGCTCGATGCCGTCGATCTTGGCGGCGTAGCGGATCAGCAGGCCTAATGAGGCGGTGCCGCCGTCGGCCATGGGGCCCTGGTAGGCGTTGACGTTCTGGCCGAGGAAGGTGATCTCGCGCACACCCTGCTCGGCCAGTTGCACGGTCTCGGCGATGACATCGTCAAAGGGGCGGGAGATTTCCTCGCCACGGGTGTAGGGGACCACGCAGAAGGTGCAGTACTTGGAGCAGCCTTCCATGACCGAGACGAAGGCGGTGGGGCCTTCCGCCCGGGGCTCTGGCAGCTTGTCGAATTTCTCGATCTCGGGGAAGGAGACATCCACCACCGGCTGTTTCTTGGCCCGCGCTTCTTCGACCATGGCCGGCAGGCGGTGCACGGTCTGCGGGCCGAAGACCATGTCCACGAAATCGGCCCGCTGGACGATGGCCTCCCCTTCCTGGCTGGCGACACAGCCGCCCACGCCGATCACGAGGTTTTCATTGGCCTGTTTGAGGTCCTTCCAGCGGCCGAGCTGGGAGAAGACCTTTTCCTGGGCCTTTTCCCGCACCGAGCAGGTGTTGAGCAGGATGACGTCCGCCTCGCGGGGGTCCTGGGTGACGGACATGCCGTGGGCGTCGACGAGGACGTCCACCATTTTGGCGGAGTCATATTCGTTCATCTGGCAGCCGTGGGTTTGGACGAAGAGCTTGCCGGGCATGGGCGTTCACCGGGGTTTTGTGGTGCTTGGGATGACTCTCCATTATAACAGTGCTGAGTGCTGAGTGCTGAGTGCTGAGTGCTGAGTGCTGAGTGCTGAGTGCTGAGTGCTGAGTGCTGAGTGCTGAGTGCTGAGTGCTGAGTGCTGAGTGCTGAGTGCTGAGTGCTGGG
>NZ_SLKM01000227.1:0-12685 GCF_007134575.1 Natronospira sp. | reverse complement strand
TCCACCTGCAGATCTTCCATTACCCGCTCCGCAACCGACAACTGCCCTCGCCCACCATCAATCAGCAACAGATCAGGCAGCCGCCCCTCGCCCTTCTGCAACCGGGTGTAACGTCGCTCCAGCGCCTCGCCCATGGCGGCGTAGTCATCACCCCCGGTCTCACCGCGCATGTTGAAACGACGGTAATCCTGGCTGGCCGGTGCGCCCTCTTCAAAGACCACACAGCTGGCCACGGTGGATTCACCACTGGTGTGGCTGATATCAAAGCATTCCATCCGCCGTGGCGGCTCCTCCAGACCGAGGGCCTCGGCAAGGGCGTCCAGGGCCTGGCGCGCATGGCGGTCCGTGGCCAGGCGACTGGCAACGGCCTGGCTGGCATTTTCCGCTGCCATTTTCAGCCACCGGGCCCGATCACCGCGTACCCGATGCCGAATGCCAATCTTGTGTCCGGCCTTTTCGCTCAGTGTCGCTTCCAGAACCGCCGCGTCGGGAACAGCATGGGCGGTAATGATTTCCCGGGGAGCATCCCGGTCCAGATAGTATTGCGGCAGAAAGGCCGCGAGCACCTCGCGCTCTTCATGGTCCATGGACACCCGGGGAAAGAAGGTCTTGCTACCGAGGTTCCGACCGCCGCGAATATAGATGATGGCGACACAGAAGATATCGCCATGGCGGGCAACCGCAAGCACGTCGAAATCCCCCTGATCGCCGGTCACATACTGGCGTGCCTGGGCTTGTCTCAGCCTTGCCACCTGGTCTCGCAACTCCGCTGCTTTCTCGAAGGCCAAGGCCTCGGAGGCCGTTTCCATGCGGGCAATCAGGCGGTCAATGACGTCCTGATTGCGCCCTTCCAGGAAGAGCATGGCGTTTTCCACGTCGCGGGCGTATTCCTCCGCCGAAATATAGGCCACACACGGCGCCGTGCAGCGGTTGATCTGATACTGCAGACAGGGACGCGATCGGTTACGGAAAAAACTGTCGGTGCAGGGACGGAGCTTGAACAGCTTCTGCAATTCACTGATCGCGGCCCTCGCCGATGCCACGCTGGGATAGGGCCCAAAGAAACGTCCTTTCTCCCGGCGAGTGCCACGATAAAAGCTCAGCCGAGGATACGTGTGACCGGAGAGATGGATATAGGGATAGCTTTTGTCGTCCCGCATGAGCACGTTGTAGCGGGGACGATGGGCCTTGATGAGATTATTCTCCAGGATCAGGGCTTCGGTTTCGGTGTGAGTCACCGTCACCTCTACCCGCTCCACCTGGACCATCAGGGCACGGGTCTTGGGGCTGTCATGATTCTTGCGAAAATAACTGGCCACCCGCCGCTTGAGATTGCGGGCCTTGCCGACGTAGAGAATATCCCCCTGGGCAGACAACATGCGATACACCCCGGGTCCTGTTGTCAGGCTCCCGAGGAAGGCCTTGTGATCAAATTCCCCGGCTTCTTCACTCATTGATTCAGGGCAATAGATCTCGGGCTCTCGCCACGACTTGCTGGAACATTTTCTCTGTCAGGCGTCGGGTCTGGGTGTTGTAGCGGGAGCAATGATAGGAGTCCACCAGGCAAAGGGAATCATCCAGGCGATGCTCGGCCGCATGGGCGAAGGGGTAATCCTTTTGACGGCACCCTAGAACCCGCAGCACCGCTTCATGGGCGATCCGGCCCAGCGCCAGGACCACCCCCGGCCGCGGCAGTTCATCCAGCTCATGTCGCAGATACCCTGCACACTGCTTGATCTCACTGGCCACCGGCTTGTTCTCCGGTGGCAGACATTTGACGGCATTGGTAATGCGGCAGTGCTTCAAGCGCAGACCGTCATTGGCATGTTCGGACACCGCCTTATTGGACAGTCCCAGATCATGGAGCGTCTGATAGAGGAGAATTCCGGCGAAATCCCCGGTAAAGGGCCGGCCAGTGGCGTTTGCCCCATGCATGCCAGGCGCCAGACCGACGATCAGCAAGCGGGCGTTGCTGTCACCGAAGGGCGCGACCGGTGCGGCATGGTAGGAGGGGTATTCCTCGGCAACACCGTCCAGAAAGCTGCGAAGTCGCGGGCAGGCACGACAGTCAGGCCGGAAGGCCCGGGGACGAATGTTGTTCTGCCTGCCCATCAGGCCTTGCCGGGCTCGTCGGCATCCATGGGCCCCTCTTCCAGCAACCCGTGTCGGATGGCGAATCGAGCCAGGCCCACATCATTCTCAACATCGAGTTTCTGGAATAGACGATGCCGGTAGGTACTCACCGTCTTGGGACTGAGAAAGAGCTTGTCGGAAATGGACTGGACGCTGTGGCCCTGAATGATCATCAGCATGACCTGCAACTCCCGCTGGGAGAGCTGATCCAGCGGTGTGTCCTTGCCGCCGGACAACAGACTGTCCGCCAGCTTGCGGGCAATCTCTGCGGCGAGATAACGCTCACCGGCATGTACCCGACGGACGGCAGTGACGATCTCGTCCCCGGAGCAATCCTTGGTCAGATAACCCTGAGCGCCCGCTTCCATGAGTCGGGAGGGATAAGGATCGCTGGCATGCACGGACACCACAATGACCTTGGTCTCCGGCGCCACTGCCGCAATCTTCCGAGTCGCCTCCATGCCACCAATGCCGGGCATATTCACATCCATCAGGACCACATCCGGCTTCTCGCTGCGGGCCATGTCCACGGCCTCCTCGCCCGAGGACGCCTCGGCCAGAACCTCAATGCCGGTGGACTCATCCAGGATGTGGCGGATACCGGTACGAACCAGCGCATGGTCATCCACCAGTAGCACACGGATTGACATGACTTCGTCCCCTAAGGTCAATTCCATGGCGATGGAGCAATTCGGGCCTCCACCGCCGCTGCTGGCATCCACTGCCGATCCCAGAATGCCGCCTCCCCTGCGTCATCATCCTGTTCTATTCAGAACTAGCGCTTACTTCATGTTCTTGATGACCGCCTCACCAAAACCCGAGCAACCCACGAGAGTCGCCCCGGGGATCAGCTCCTGCACCGCTTCTTCCACATTGCGGCGGCTGGCCAAATCCCGCTTGGGTCTGCGAATCGCCTCTCGAAGCCTGGCCAGATCATAGGTCATGGTCTTACTCGAAATGGTGTCCCGCATGCCGTTCAGGATCTTGTCCGCAGCCTCGGTCCAGCCCATGTAGCGGAGCATCATTTCGGCTGACAGGATGATCGATCCAGGATTGACCCGGTCCTTGCCGGCAAAGCCCGGTGCCGTGCCATGGGTCGCCTCGAACACGGCCACGCCATCACCCACATTGCCGCCAGGTGCAATGCCGATCCCGCCAACCTGTGCCGCCAGGGCATCGGAAATATAGTCCCCATTGAGATTAAGCGTGGCGATGACATCATAATCTTCCGGACGCAGAAGAATCTGCTGCAGGAAATTATCCGCGATCACATCCTTGACCACGATCTTCTCGCCATTCCTGGGGTTGGTGAACTGACACCAGGGACCCCCGTCAATCAGCTCGGCCCCGAATTCTTCCTGGGCCACCTTGTAACCCCAGTCACAGAAGGCTCCTTCCGTGTACTTCATGATGTTGCCCTTGTGCACCAGCGTGACCGAGACCCGGTCATGCTCGATGGCGTAATTCAGGGCCTTGCGCACCAGGCGCTGGGATCCCTCCCGGGAAACGGGTTTGATACCGATGCCGGAACTGGACGGAAAGCGGATATTGGTGACATGCATCTCGCGGGTGAGAAAATCAATCACCCGGCGAACCTCGTCGCTGCCGGCGGGCCATTCAATCCCCGCATAGATATCCTCGGTGTTCTCCCGAAAGACCACCATGTCGGTCAACTCGGAAGTCTTGATGGGGGTGGACACCGGAGGGAAATACTGGATCGGCCGGACGCAGGCATAGAGGTCCAGAAACTGACGAATAGCGACGTTCAGAGAGCGGATACCGCCGCCAATGGGCGTTCCCAGCGGCCCCTTGATGGAAACCACGAAATCCTTGAGGGCATGGAGGGTGTCTTCCGGCAGGTTCTGCCCCTCGCCGTACTTTTCCAGGGCCTTTTCACCGGCAAAGACTTCCATCCAGTGGATGCGGCGCCTGTCCCCGTACGCCTTTTCCACGGCGGCATCCACAACGTTTTTCATGACCGGCGTGACATCGATGCCGATCCCGTCACCCTCGATAAAGGGGATGATGGGATGATCCGGCACCTCGATGCTGTTATCGGTATTGACCCGAATTCTCTCGCCCTGTTCGGGCACGTCAATCTTGTCAAACTTCATGGGGGCCCTCGCGTGCTCTGTCGGCGTCCTATCCTAGCACAGCGGCTCTATGACTGGGGCTCCCCGAAGCCCCGGCTCCCAGTCAAAAAAACGGGGCGGCGCCGAGCCGACCCGTCATTTCTGCTCCCGGTCCGAATATCAGGAAGCCACCTTGGTAGTTTGGGGCTTTTTATCCTCAAACTGCTCGTCTTCAGTGGAACCGCTGAGGGCGGTAATGGAGGATTTGCCACCGGCAATGGCCTGGCTCAGGGCGTCGAAGTAGCCGGTCCCCACCTCCCGCTGATGGCGAGTGGCGGTGTAGCCATCCTGTTCGGCGGCAAACTCATCTTCCTGCAGCTCCACATAGGCGGACATCTGCCGGTCCCGGTAGCCCTTGGCCAGCTGGAACATGCTGTGGCTGAGGGCATGGAAGCCGGCCAGGGTGATGAACTGGAACTTGTAGCCCATGGCCGCCAGTTCCTTCTGGAAGCGGGCGATGGTGTCATCGTCCAGATGCTTGCGCCAGTTGAAGGAAGGCGAGCAGTTGTAGGCCAGCATCTTGCCGGGATACTTGGCATGAATGGCCTCGGCGAAGCGGCGGGCCTCATCCAGGTCCGGGTGGGCCGTTTCGCACCACAGCAGATCCGCATGGGGCGCATAGGCCAGCCCGCGGGCAATGGCCTGATCGATCCCGGCGCGAACTTCGTGAAAGCCCTCGACCGTCCGCTTGCCGGTACAGAATGGCTGATCCCGTTCGTCCAGGTCGGAAGTCAGCAGACCGGCGGCGTTGGCGTCGGTACGGGCGATGATCAATGTGGGCACGCCCAGGGTGTCCGCGGCCAGGCGCGCCGCCGACAGCTTCTGGACCGCTTCCTGGGTGGGGACCAGCACCTTGCCACCCATGTGGCCGCACTTCTTGGCCGAGGCCAGTTGGTCTTCAAAATGAACACCGGCGGCGCCTGCCTCGATCATGTGCTTCATCAGCTCGTAGGCGTTGAGCACGCCACCAAAGCCTGCCTCGGCATCGGCCACGATGGGGGCATAGACGTCCTGATCATGCCGCCCTTCCATGCAGTTGATCTGATCCAGGCGCTGGAAGGCGCTGTTGATCCGACGCACCAGGTTGGGAACGCTGTCCACCGGATACAGAGACTGGTCCGGATACATCTGGCCAGCGGTATTGGCGTCCGCCGCAACCTGCCAGCCCGAGCAATAGATCGCCTTGAGGCCCGCCTTGACCTGTTGCATGGCCTGATTACCCGTCTGGGCCCCCAGGGCATTGACGAAATCCTCTTCCTTTAGGAGTTTCCACAGCTTTTCAGCCCCGCGACGGGCAAGGGTGTGCTCAATGGCCACATTGCCCCGCAGGCGGACCACCTCCTCCGGGCTGTAATCACGGACCACGCCTTCCCAGCGTGGATTGCTCTTCCAGTCCTGCTGGAGTTGATTGGCGTTGGGTCGTTGATCAGTCATGGATACCCCCTGTCAGGCGATGACGTCGTAGGCGTGCAAGGTCAGAAAATCGGCGAATTCCGGGCTTTCGGACAGTTGTCGGAACAATCTCGCCGCGTCTTCACAATGGCCTGTTTCCAGGCCCTTCTTTTCCGCCACCTTGAGCAGGCCTTCAAGGCTCTCCTCAAGGTGACTGGAAAACAGCTCCGGGGTGATCTGGCGACCGTCGTCCAGGACACCCCCGGGATGATGAATCCACTGCCACAGCTGGGAACGGGCAATCTCGGCGGTGGCCGCGTCCTCCATCAGGTTGCGGATGGGTACACAGCCCCGGCCGGCCAGCCAGGCGGCGGTATATTCAAGCCCTACATCAATATTGCCCCGCAGACCCTGCTCCGAAATGCTTCCCTCCGGATGGGCCAGCAGGGTTTCACGATCGACTGACAGTGCCGGATCACGGTAATGAAGCTGATTGGGCCGATCACCCAGGGCTTGATCGAAGATTCCCAGCGCCACCGGGATCAGGCCGGGATGGGCCACCCAGGTGCCATCATGGCCGTCTCCGGCTTCGCGTTCCTTGTCCGCGCGAACCTTCTCGAAGGCGGCTTCATTGGCCTGGCTGTCGTCCTTCACCGGGATCTGGGCCGCCATGCCCCCCATGGCCAGGGCACCGCGGCGGTGGCAGGTGTCGATCAACAGCTTCGAATAGGCACGCAGGAAGGGAACCGTCATGCCCACCTGCTCCCGGTCCGGCAGGACCCGGTCCGGATGGGCATGAAAGACCTTGATGTAACTGAAGATGTAATCCCAGCGGCCACAATTGAGACCGACGATGTGTTCCCGCATGGCGTGCAGGATTTCGTCCATCTGAAAGACCGCCGGCAGGGTTTCAATCAGAACCGTGGCCTTGATCGTCCCCCGCGCCAGTCCCAGACGGGATTCCGCCCAGGCGAAGATCTCGGACCACAGCGCCGCTTCCTGCCAGTGCTCCAGCTTGGGGATGTAGAACCAGGGGCCGGAGCCGCGCTTCAGCAGCTCATGGGCGTTATGGAAGCAATGCAGGCCGAAATCCAGCAAGGCACCCGGGAGAGGCGCCCCATCCAGATACAAATGCTTCTCCGGCAGATGCAGGCCGCGGACCCGAACGATCAATTCGGCACTGTCTTCGCGCAAGCGGTAGGCCTTGCCCCGCTCGTCCTCAAAATCGATCTGACGGCGGACCGCGTCATGGATATTGATCTGGCCGTGGATCATGTTCGACCAGGTGGGACTGGAGGCATCCTCGAAATCGGCCATGAACACCCGCGCCCCCGAATTCAGGCCGTTGATGATCATCTTTCGGTCCACTGGGCCGGTGATCTCAACCCGCCGGTCTTGCAGAACCGGGGGAATCTCGGCGATGGTCCAGTCCTGCTCCCGAATCGCACGGGTCTCGGGCAGAAAATCGGGCGCAGCCCCGCGATCAAATCTCGCCTGCCGGGCCTGTCTGGCTTCCAGCAGGGTCCAGATCCGGGGCCCGAAGCGCAGGCCAAGGTCCGCCACGAAGGCAAGGGCCTCCTCGCTGAGGATGTGGTCGCTGCCCGCAGGGGGATCGGCCTTGAATTCAAGAGCCGGAGCGGTACTCGGCGCGTCTGCGATGGACATGGCTGCAAGCCTCCTGTGATCTGACTTGCAGGCACAATAAAACGGCTGTTTAATATCGAACAATGCAATTATGCTTATTTGAAGTATTGCTATTGCTTATGATGGAGCGCCCCCATGAAACCCCGCAGCCGCCAGAATCGCCTCTCCCAGCTCCGCGGCTTCTGCACCACCGCACAGCTGGGCAGCATCAGTGCCGCCGCCGACAAGCTGGAGCTGAGCCAGCCCTCCGTTTCCATGCAGATTCAGGCCCTGGAAAAAGAATTCGGGGTCATGCTGTTCGAACGAAGGGGCCCCAAGATCAAGCTCACCCCCGAGGGTGAAGGCCTGCTGGAAATCGCCCTGCCCCTGGTTGAGGGCATGGAGACGCTGCCGGAGACCTTCGCTGCTCGTTGTGGCAACCCGGCCCATGGCGAGCTGGATATCGCCGCCGGTGAATCCACACTGCTCTATCTCCTGCCCCAGTTCGTGGAGCGCTTCGCCAATGACTACCCCGAGGTGCAATTCCGGCTGCACAATGTGACTGGCCGGGATGGTCTCAACATGCTGAGGGCGGACGAAGTGGATTTCGCTGTCGGTTCCATGGTGGATGTCCCCGACGACATCTCCTATCGCCCGATCTTCACTTACGACCCCATGTTGATTGCCGCGCCGCAACACCCCCTGGCGGCCCGGGACGAGCTCAGTCTCGACGACATCAGTCAATACGGGCTGATCCTGCCTCCCCGACACCTAAGCACTTGGCGGATGGTCAAATCCGTCTTTGAGCAACATGAACTGGATTACGAAGTCCGCCTGGAAGCCGGCGGCTGGGAAGTGATCAAGAAATACGTTGAACTCAACCTTGGCATCTCCATCGTTACCGATATCTGCCTCGATGGTAGCGAGAATTTGCATGTCCGCCCCATGGGACGCTACTTCAAGAGCCGGACCTATGGCGTGGTGACACGACGAGGCAAGTTCCTGACGCCCCAGGCCAAGGCCTTCATTCGGCTGATGGACAAGGATTTCTTCGGAGGATCGAGAGTATGAGCAAGCCCCGCATTGGTCTGGCATTGGGCAGTGGATCGGCTCGTGGCTGGTCCCACATCGGTGTCTTGCGTGGTCTGGCGGCGTTGGGAATCAAACCCGATGTGATTGCCGGCACCAGCATTGGCGCCCTGGTCGGGGCAGCTCATTCGGTAGATCAACTGGAAGAGCTGGAAGACTGGGTCAGTCATCTGGACAGGATGGACATCCTTCGCCTGCTGGACGCCCGTCTCAGTGGTGGCGGCTTCATGCGCGGTGACAAGCTCATGAAGGCCATTGGCAATCGGGTCGAAGACACCCGGATCGAGGAAATGGCCCAGCCCTTTGCCGCGGTTGCCACGGATCTTAACAGTGGCCGGGAGATCTGGCTTAGAGAGGGCTCCCTGCTGGAAGCGGTTCGCGCCTCCATTGCCCTGCCCGGCCTGTTCGCGCCGATCCGGCAAGGCGATCGCTGGCTGATTGACGGCGGCCTGGTCAACCCGGTGCCGGTCTCCCTGTGCCGGGCCATGGGGGCGGATGTCGTGATTGCCGTCAATCTGAATGGCGACATCATCGGACGCAACTTTGATCGCCGGGGAAAAGCGCCGGCGGTGTCGTCGTCCAGGGACGAAGGGGAATCGCCAGCGGATGACTTGCCATCATCCCACCATGGCGGCGCCCTCATGGGACGAGTGGTTGGACGCCTGAAGACCGGCCTGCGAGTGAGGCTGGATCACTTGATCTCATCCGTGGCCAGCCGGGAGGAAACCGATGAGCCCGGCCTGTTCGATGTCATGGCCGGCTCCATCAACGTGGTTCAGGACCGCATCACCCGCAGCCGAATGGCCGGCGATCCGCCGGATATCATGATCACCCCTCGCCTGGCCCATATCCGCCTGATGGAATTCGATCGCGCCCCCGAGGCGATCCAAGGTGGCCTCAAGGCAGTGGAACGGGTCCGGGATGAGCTGACGATGCTAAACAGCGGTTGAGGCCGGACTTCCGATCAAGCCACCCGATGAGTGCCATGACGAAGGCGGTAGCCAGCCACTCGCATGGCCAATTCCAGTGCCTGATCATAATTGAGACGCGGGTCCACCTGTGAGCGGTAGGCCCGCTCCAGATCCTTCTCTGTCAGGCCGCTAGCCCCACCCACGCACTCGGTGACATTTTCACCGGTCAGTTCAATGTGCACGCCACCCAGGTAGCTGCCAAGCTCCTGATGGATACGGAAGGCCTGTTCCAGCTCGGAGAAGACATTTTCCACCCGACGGGTCTTGTAGCCCGACTGGGTCTTTTCAGTGTTGCCGTGCATGGGATCACAGCTCCACAGTACCGTTCGACCGGTCTCACGGGCCGCTTCGATCAACGGCGGCAAACCCTCTTCGATCTTGCCGGCACCGAGCCGGTGAATCAGGGTCAACCGGCCCGGTTCATCCATGGGATCGAGGATTTCGATCAATTCACGCAAGTGCTCCGCCGACATCCCCGGCCCCACCTTGACCGCCACGGGGTTGGCTATGCCGCGGAAATACTCCACATGCGCCCCATCCACTTCGGCGGTGCGCATGCCGATCCAGGGGAAATGGGTGGACATATTGTACCAGCGCCCGTCCGGTCCCATGCGATGGGTCTGGGCCTGCTCATAAAGCAGATGCAGGGCTTCGTGACTGGTGAAGAAATCCACCCGGTCACTACCCGCCACCCGGCCACCGGCAATGGTTTCCATGAACTGCAGGGAATCCCGCACCGAATCCACGATCTGGCGGTATTCCTGCTCCATCGGTGAATGACGGACGAAATCCAGATCCCAGTTGTCGGGGCGATGGAGGTCGGCAAAGCCGCCGTCCACCAGGGCACGAATATGATTGAGGGTCAGCGCCGCGCGCTCGTAGCCGCGCAGCATCAGCTCGGGGTCCGGTTCACGGGCCTCGAAGCTGAATTCGGGCCGGTTCACCAGATCACCGCGATAACTCGGCAAGGTGACACCTTCTCGGGTCTCCATATCGGCCGACCGCGGCTTGGCGTACTGGCCGGCAATCCGGCCCACGCGGGTGACCCGCTTGCGCATGCCGGTCACCAGTACCAGGCTCATCTGCAGCAGGATCTTGAGCTTGTTGGCGATATTGTCGCCGGTGCAATCATCAAAGCTTTCCGCGCAATCGCCACCCTGAAGCAGGAAGCGCTCGCCACGGGCCGCCTCGGCAATCTGGGCCTTCAGGGCCTCGATTTCGCCAGGCGTCACCAACTGGGGCAGACGCCCCAGGCGACCAACAGCGGAATCAACCGCGGCTGCATCCCGATACTGGGGTTGCTGGCGGGCCGGCTTGTCCTGCCAGCCGTCGGGGCGCCAGTTTTCGCGGTGAGCGGCGGGTTTGCGGCTTTTCTGATTCATGTTTGGAATCTTACACCTATTCAGGGAAGACGGCCAAGGAAGGTATCGGCATATACCCTGCCAGAGGCGGCCCTGGCTGGCCTATTGCGGCCGTTCTTGGCACAATACGCATTATCCCGTCGGACGCCCGGGAACCAGGGGGGTTCCCGAATCTGATGCACCATCACCCTAAATTCGCCCACCGGCAGGCCCGTCGCTTTAGCTGCCTGCCGGCGACAGTCATTTTTCCGGGAGGAACCTGATGAGCAAGCTTGATCCCAAATCCATTCTCGCCGCCTTCGGCCTTGAAGCCGAAAACCCCGGCACCTACGCCGCCAAGTCCGGCTGGCTGGAAGACAAGAACGGTCGTTTCCTCGAATCCTACAATCCGGCCACCGGCGAACTGCTGGGCAAGGTCCGGGTGACCACCGAGGCCGAATACGAAACCGTGATTCGCGAAGCCAAGGAGCTGTTCCGCGAGTGGCGCAAGATCCCCGCCCCCCAGCGTGGCGAAGCGGTTCGCCTGATGGGTGAAGCCCTGCGTGAGCGCAAGGACGAGCTGGGTAGCCTGGTCTCCCTGGAAATGGGCAAGATCAAGCAGGAAGGCGACGGTGAAGTTCAGGAGATGATCGACATTGCCGATTTCGCCGTCGGCCAGTCCCGCATGCTCTACGGCATGACCACCCACTCCGAGCGCCCCGACCACCGTCTGTTCGAACAGTGGCATCCCCTCGGCCTGGTGGGCGTGATCACCGCCTTCAACTTCCCGGTGGCCGTGTGGTCCTGGAACACCTTCATTTCCGCGGTCTGCGGCAACACCAATGTGTGGAAGGGTTCGCCCAAGACCCCGCTGATTTCCGTGGCCGTGCAGAAGCTCTGCAATGAAGTCCTGGAAAAGAACGGCTTCCCCGCCATCTTCAGTCTGTTCACCGACGACACCAACGAACTGGCCAAGCGTTTCGTGGAAGACGAGCGGGTCAACCTGCTCTCCTTCACCGGCTCCAGTGAAGTGGCCAAGAAGGTGGCTCCCACCGTGGCCGGCCGTCTGGGCCGTTACCTGATCGAGGCCGGCGGCAACAACGCCATCATCGTCGACGAAACCGCCAACCTGGACATGGCCATTCCGGCCATCGCCTTCGGTGCCGTGGGTACCGCCGGCCAGCGTTGCACCTCCACCCGCCGCGTCATTGCCCACGAGAGCATCGTGGGCGAGCTGACCAAGAAGCTGGTGGGCGCCTACAAGACCGTGCGCATCGGCAATCCCCTGGACGCAGACACCCTGATGGGCCCGCTAGCCGATGAGACGGCCGTGAAGAACTACGAGGCAGCCATCGAGACCATCAAAGGCGAGAAGGATGCCGAGATTCTCTGCGGCGGCAAGCGCATCGACGGTGACGGGCATTTCGTCGAACCGACCATCGTCAAGGCCCGCAATGATATGGCCATCGTTCAGGCCGAGACCTTCGCGCCGATTCTCTACATCATGTCCTACAAGACCCTTGATGAGGCCATCGAGATGCAGAACGATGTGCCCCAGGGCCTGTCCTCGGCCATCTTCACCGACAAGCTGCAGAATGCCGAGCGTTACCTGTCCTGTGAAGGCAGTGACTGCGGCATCTCCAACGTCAACATCGGCACCTCCGGCGCCGAAATTGGCGGGGCCTTCGGCGGCGAAAAGGACACCGGCGGTGGCCGCGAGTCCGGCTCCGACGCCTGGAAGCAGTACATGCGCCGCCAGACCAACACGGTCAACTACGGCAGCGACCTGCCCCTGGCCCAGGGCATCAAGTTCGACCTGGGCTGATCCCCTCCTTCGGGATCACGAACGTGAAAAAGGCCCGCTTCGGCGGGCCTTTTTCATTCTGCCGCATTAGAGTCAGAATGGCTCCTGGGTGCTCTGGTCCCGAAATCGATGCTCGAGAAATCTCAAGCAGCGGTTCTGAAGACGAGTGTAGCGGGTCGCCCGGCGTGACAAGGCGGGGCT